>NZ_JBSFJW010000012.1:0-235419 GCF_053598255.1 Streptomyces sp. NPDC001157 | reverse complement strand
TCGCCGTCGTACTCGATGGTGACCTGCGTCTTGCCGTCCGGGCGCAGGTAGGGGATGGTGCCGTTCTTGCGCACGTCGGACAGCCGCTTCGACAGGCGGTGCGCCAGGAAGATCGGCAGCGGCATCAGGGTCGGCGTCTCGTCGGTCGCGTAACCGAACATCAGGCCCTGGTCGCCGGCGCCCTGGCGGTCCAGCTCGTCCTCGTCGCCCTCGACCCGGGACTCGTACGCCGTGTCGACACCCTGCGCGATGTCCGGGGACTGCGCGCCGATGGACACCGAGACGCCGCAGGAGGCGCCGTCGAAGCCCTTCTTCGAGGAGTCGTAGCCGATCTCGAGGATCTTGTTGCGGACGAGGGTCGCGATGTCCGCGTAGGTCTTGGTGGTGACTTCACCGGCGACATGCACCAGGCCGGTGGTGATCAGCGTCTCGACGGCGACCCGGGAGGTCGGGTCCTCGCGCAGGAGCGCGTCGAGAATGGTGTCGCTGATCTGGTCAGCGATCTTGTCGGGGTGACCCTCGGTCACGGACTCCGAGGTGAACAGGCGACGGGACACAACGCTCCCTGGGGTTGCAGCGGCTGCTGGCTGATCATTGGCGGACGGCCCGGAGGCTGCGCCCGTGGTCGTCCGAGAACAGTTTATCGGTCGTGCTCGGCCACCGACCCCCTGTCTCGCCCCTCGGGAGTGCTGTGACCTGCGGCACGGGCATTCTGCCCAATTCCGAGCGGTCTTGGCCAGCGTTGCCACGCTCCTGTCACAGAGGTCGCAGAGGTTTGAGGGGACCGAGAAGCGAATGAAACATTCAGCTGAGCCGCTCCGCCACCAGGTCCCAGACAGTTTCGGCCAGATGTTCCTTCGGCCCGCGGTGTACGGGGGTCTCGCTGCCGTCGGCGCCCAGCACCACCGCCTCGTTCTCCTCCGAGCCGAAGGTCTTGCGCTCCCCCACCTCGTTCACCACGAGGAGGTCACAGCCCTTGCGCTCCAGCTTGGTACGGCCGTTGGCCAGGACGTCGTCGGTCTCGGCGGCGAAGCCGACGATCACCTGGCCGGGGCGGGCGCGGTCCGCCGAGATCTCCGCGAGGATGTCCGGATTCCGCACCAGCACGATGGGGTCCGGGTCCTGGCCGTCCTTCTTCTTGATCTTCCCGGCCGCATAGGTCTCCGGCCGGAAGTCCGCGACCGCTGCGGCCATGACGACGGCGTCCGCGTCCGGCGTCGCCTTCAGCACCGCCTCGCGCAGCTGCACGGCCGTGCCCACCTGGACGACGTCCACGCCCGCCGGGTCCGGCAGGCCGGTGTTCGCGGCGATGAGCGTGACGCGGGCACCGCGCGCGGCAGCGGTGCGGGCGAGGGCGTAGCCCTGCTTGCCGGAGGAGCGGTTGCCGAGGAAGCGCACCGGGTCGAGGGGTTCGCGGGTGCCGCCGGCGCTGACGACGACATGCCGGCCCTTGAGGTCGGGCTCGGTGACGCCTCTGGACAGCACGCGGCGGCAGATCGCGTAGATCTCCGTCGGATCGGGCAGACGGCCCTTGCCGGTGTCGACGCCGGTGAGACGGCCCACGGCCGGTTCGATGACGACGGCGCCACGGCGGCGCAGCGTCGCCACGTTCTCCTGGGTGGCCGGGTGTTCCCACATCTCGGTGTGCATGGCGGGTGCGAAGACGACCGGACAGCGGGCGGTCAGGAGCGTGTTCGTGAGCAGGTCGTCGGCCAGGCCGTGGGCGGCTTTCGCGAGGATGTCCGCAGTCGCCGGGGCGACGACGACCAGGTCGGCGTGCTGCCCGATGCGGACGTGCGGGACCTCGTGGACGCCGTCCCAGACCTCGGTGGAGACGGGATTTCCGGAGAGGGCGGACCAGGTGGCGGCGCCGACGAAGTGCAGCGCGGAGGCGGTGGGCACCACGCGTACGTCATGACCGGACTCGGTCAGCCTGCGCAGCAGCTCACAGGCCTTGTAGGCGGCGATGCCACCACTGACCCCCAGCACGACCTTCGGCTTGTCCACCGTCTCTCCCCGGCTCGGCAACGTACGAGTCCATCAACGACTCCATCACACACCACAGGCCCGACAGTCGCGCTGTCGGGCCTGTGGAAAAGCCAACTGCAATACGAAAGTACTACTGCGCCGGACCCTCGATGGCCTCGGACGTCAGCAGACCGGCGTTGATCTCGCGCAGGGCGATCGAGAGCGGCTTCTCGTGGACGTGGGTGTCGACGAGCGGACCGACGTACTCGAGGAGGCCCTCGCCGAGCTGCGAGTAGTACGCGTTGATCTGGCGGGCACGCTTGGCCGCGTAGATCACGAGGCTGTACTTCGAGTCGGTGGCCTCGAGGAGCTCGTCGATCGGCGGGTTGATGATGCCCTCGGGCGCGGAGATGGAAGAGGACACGCTCTACCTTCCGATGGATGGGAAAAGATCGGTCGTGATCACATCACTCGTGATCACAGGACATCCATCAAGGCTAGCAGCTCGCGAGCCACGTCCTCGACGGAGGTGTTGACCAAGGTCATGTCGAACTCCGGCTCGGCCGCCAGTTCGATCCTGGCCGCGTCGAGACGGCGCTCGATCACCTCGGGCGGCTCGGTCCCCCGGCCGGTGAGTCTGCGCACGAGCTCCTCCCAGGAGGGCGGAGCCAGGAACACCAGCCGGCCGTCCGGCATGGTCTCGCGGACCTGCCGGGCGCCCTGGAGGTCGATCTCCAGCAGGACCGGCACGCCGTCCTCCAGGTGCTCCAGCACGGCCGCACGCGGCGTGCCGTAGCGGTTTCCGGCGAACTCGGCCCACTCCAGCAGCTCACCGTTGGCGATCAGCTTGTCCATCTCGTCGTCGGTGACGAAGAAGTAGTGGACTCCGTGCTTCTCGCCGGGGCGGGGCTTGCGGGTCGTCGCCGACACCGAGAGCCAGACCTCGGGGTGTTCCTTGCGCATATGAGCGACGACCGTGCTCTTGCCGACCCCGGAGGGGCCGGAGAGCACGGTCAGCCGCGGACGTACGTCCGGGGGCTCGGGGGTCGTCCCCCGGAATGTTGCAGCCATGCAGCGATTATTCCAGCAATCCCGGAGTGCCCGGGACCCCCGGTCCGCAGTGGCCGGCCGGACTCAGGAGCCGGTGCTGCCGAACTCACGCTCCAGGGAAGCGATCTGGTTGGAACCGAGACCGCGCACACGGCGGCTCTCGGAGATGCCCAGACGCTCCATGATCTGCTTGGCGCGGACCTTGCCCACGCCCGGCAGGGACTCGAGCAGGGCGGAGACCTTCATCTTGCCGATGACGTCGTTCTCCTGGCCCTGCTTGATGACCTCGTGCAGGGAGGCGCCGGAGTGCTTGAGTCGATTCTTGACCTCGGCCCGCTCCCGGCGAGCCGCGGCGGCCTTTTCGAGCGCGGCTGCGCGCTGTTCAGGGGTAAGGGGCGGAAGAGCCACGCCTACGTCACCTCGGATGTCGAACTGTCGGATACGGACCGGTGAGGAACCTAGTCGCCCCACACCTGGGGAGCCACGAGCAACACGCTTGCCCGTTGACTCTCGTCGGAGACTAGCGGGCGAGCGCGCCAGAGTCAGCGAGAACAGCGGAAAAGTCCTGGTCAGCCTCTGTCAGGCCGGACATTTAGGACATAATGCCCCGGATTTGAGGATGTATTCAGACTCAAGCGGGCCTGGAAGCACCCGACGACCACTCATCGGAGGACTCCAGCGAGCGCCTTGAACTGTCGCGACGACCGTCGCGAAAGCCTCATACGGCTCCCACGGCGGCCCTGATCTCCTCCGCGAAGCGCTCGGCGGCCGCGCGCAGAGCCCGGGCGTCGGGACCGTGCCGCAGCACCCCCCGGCTGACGTTCGGCACGACGTTGCGCACCGCGGCTCCGAAGACGGTGGGAAGGTCGGCCGCGGTGGCGCCCTGGGCGCCGATGCCGGGCGCCAGGAGCGGCCCGTTGATGTCCAGGTCGTACGACGACAGGTCGCCCAGCGTGGCGCCGACGACGGCCCCGAAGGAACCCAGGGGCTCCTCCCCGGCGTTCTCGGCGGCGAGGTGCGCCAGCATCGTCGCCCCGATGTTCCGTCCGTCCGTGCGCACCGCATGCTGCACCTCACCGCCCTCCGGGTTGGAGGTCAGCGCGAGCACGAACAGGCCGGTGCCGCTCTCGCGGGCGAGCGCGACGGCCGGGGAGAGCGAGCCGTAGCCGAGATAGGGCGAGACGGTGAGCGCGTCCGAGAAGAGGGGGGAGTCCTTGTGCAGGAAGGTCTCGGCGTACGCGGCCATGGTCGAGCCGATGTCGCCTCGCTTGGCGTCCATCACGACCAGCGCACCGGCCGCCCGCGCCTCCGCCACCGACTTCTCCAGGACGGCGATGCCGCGCGAGCCGAAGCGCTCGAAGAACGCACTCTGCGGCTTCAGGACGGCGACCCGGTCCGCCGTCGCCTCGACGACCGTGCGGCTGAACCGCTCCAGACCGGCGACGTCGTCGTTCAGGCCCCACTCGGCCAGCAGGGACGCGTGCGGGTCGATGCCGACGCACAGCGCCCCGCGCTCGGCCATGGCGCGGCGAAGCCGTGCGCCGAAGGGTTCGAGGACAGTCATCCGTTCTTCCTTACGTCGGCGCCGACCGCGTCGGCGAGGGTGGCGTACGGGCTCGTACGCAGGCGGGCGGCGAGCCCCTTGTGGATGGCGCGCCCCCAGAAGGGACCCTCATAGATGAAGGCGCTGTAGCCCTGGACCAGCGTGGCGCCGGCGAGGATGCGCTGCCAGGCGTCCTCGGCGTTCTCGATGCCGCCGACGCCCACCAGGGTGATGCGGTCGCCCACGCGCGCGTAGAGGCGCCGCAGCACCTCCAGGGAGCGGGCCTTGAGGGGCGCGCCGGACAGACCGCCGGTCTCCTTCACGAGGGAGGGTTCGGACTTCAGACCGAGTCCCTCGCGCGCGATGGTGGTGTTCGTGGCGATGATCCCGTCCAGGCCGAGCTCGACGGCCAGGTCGGCCACGGCGTCGACGTCCTCGTCGGCGAGGTCCGGCGCGATCTTCACGAGCAGCGGGACGCGGCGCGAGGTCACCGTGTGGTCGGCGGCCTCGCGGACGGCGCTCAGGAGCGGTCGCAGCGCCTCCGTCGCCTGCAGGTTGCGCAGGCCGGGCGTGTTCGGGGAGGAGACGTTCACGACCAGGTAGTCGGCATACGGGGCGAGCCGCTCGGTCGACTTCACGTAGTCGCCGACGGCCTCGGCCTCGGGCACGATCTTGGTCTTGCCGATGTTGACGCCCACGACGGTCCTGAAGACCGGCTCGCGAGAGGCCAGACGGGCCGCAACGGCCAGCGAGCCCTCGTTGTTGAAGCCCATGCGGTTGATCAGCGCACGGTCCTTCACGAGGCGGAACAGCCGCTTCCTGGGGTTGCCCGGCTGCGCCTCACCGGTCACCGTGCCGATCTCGACGTGGTCGAAGCCGAGCATCGACATGCCGTCGATGGCGACGGCGTTCTTGTCGAAGCCGGCGGCCAGTCCGAAGGGCCCGTGCATGCGCAGCCCGAAGGCCTCCGTGCGCAGCTCCTCGTAACGGGGCGCGAGGGCGGCGGCGACGAAGGTGCGCAGCACGGGGATGCGGGCGGCGAGGCGGATCCAGCGGAAGGCCAGATGGTGGGCCTTCTCGGCGTCCATGCGTTTGAAGACGAGACTGAAAAAGATCTTGTACATGGTGTCCTCATGAAGAGGGGGACACCGTTTCCGGTGTCCCCCTCAGGGCTGCTAGTCGCGGGCCGCGGTCAGGTGTTCCGCGTGTTCCTGGAGCGAACGGACGCCCACGTCACCGTGGTTGAGGGCGTCGATGCCCTGGACGGCTGCGGCGAGCGCCTGGACCGTCGTCAGGCACGGGACCGACCGTGCCACGGCCGCCGTACGGATCTCGTAGCCGTCGAGGCGGCCGCCGGTGCCGTACGGGGTGTTGACGATGAGGTCGACCTCGCCGTCGTGGATGTGCTGGACGATGGTCTTCTCGCCGTTCGGGCCGGTGCCCTCGGACTGCTTGCGCACGACGGTGGCGTTGATGCCGTTGCGCTTGAGGACCTCGGCGGTGCCGGAGGTGGCGAGCAGCTCGAAGCCGTGGGCGACCAGTTCGCGCGCCGGGAAGATCATCGAGCGCTTGTCGCGGTTGGCGACCGAGATGAACGCGCGGCCCTTGGTGGGCAGCGGCCCGTAGGCGCCCGCCTGCGACTTGGCATAGGCCGTGCCGAAGACGGAGTCGATGCCCATGACCTCGCCGGTGGAGCGCATCTCCGGGCCGAGCACGGTGTCGACGCCGCGGCCGTGGATGTCCCGGAAGCGGGACCACGGCATGACGGCCTCCTTGACGGAGATCGGCGCGTCGAGCGGGAGCTCGCCGCCGTCGCCGTTCGCCGGGAGCAGGCCTTCGGCGCGCAGTTCGGCGATGGTCGCGCCCAGGGAGATCCGGGCGGCGGCCTTCGCCAGCGGCACCGCGGTCGCCTTCGAGGTGAAGGGGACGGTGCGGGACGCGCGCGGGTTGGCTTCGAGGACGTAGAGGATGTCGCCGGCCATGGCGAACTGGATGTTGATCAGGCCACGGACGCCGACACCCTTGGCGATGGCCTCCGTCGAGGCCCGCAGGCGCTTGATGTCGAAGCCGCCCAGCGTGATCGGCGGCAGGGCGCACGCCGAGTCGCCGGAGTGGATGCCGGCCTCCTCGATGTGCTCCATGACGCCGCCGAGGTAGAGCTCCTGGCCGTCGTAGAGCGCGTCGACGTCGATCTCGATGGCGTCGTCGAGGAAGCGGTCGACGAGGACCGGCCGGGAGGGGCTGATCTCGGTCGACTCGGCGATGTAGGACGACAGCCGGGTCTCGTCGTAGACGATCTCCATGCCGCGTCCGCCGAGGACGTACGAGGGCCGTACGAGGACCGGGTAGCCGATCTCGTCGGCGATGGCCTTGGCCTCGGCGAAGGTCGTGGCCGTGCCGTGCTTGGGGGCGGGCAGGCCCGCCTCGGCGAGCACGCGCCCGAAGGCACCGCGGTCCTCGGCGGCGTGGATGGCCTCCGGCGAGGTGCCCACGATCGGCACGCCGTTGTCCTTCAGCGCCTGCGAGAGGCCCAGCGGGGTCTGGCCGCCCAGCTGGACCACCACACCGGCCACCGGGCCCGCCTGCTGCTCGGCGTGGACGATCTCCAGCACGTCTTCCAGCGTCAGCGGCTCGAAGTACAGGCGGTCGGAGGTGTCGTAGTCCGTGGAGACGGTCTCCGGGTTGCAGTTGACCATCACCGTCTCGTAGCCCGCGTCGCTCAGTGCGAAGGAGGCGTGGACGCAGGAGTAGTCGAACTCGATGCCCTGGCCGATGCGGTTGGGGCCGGAGCCCAGGATGATGACCGCGGGCTTCTCGCGCTGCGCGACCTCGGTCTCCTCGTCGTAGGACGAGTAGAAGTACGGCGTCTTGGCGGCGAACTCGGCGGCGCAGGTGTCGACCGTCTTGTAGACCGGGCGGACGCCCAGCGCGTGCCGGACCTCGCGCACGACGTCCTCGCGCAGGCCGCGGATCTCAGCGATCTGCTGGTCGGAGAAGCCGTGCCGCTTGGCCTCGGCCAGCAGCTCGCGGGTCAGCTCGGGAGCCTCGGCGAGCTCGTCGGCGATCTCCTTGATGAGGAAGAGCTGGTCGACGAACCAGGGGTCGATCTTCGTGTACTCGAAGACCTCCTCCTGCGTGGCTCCGGCACGGATGGCCTGCATGACGGTGTTGATGCGGCCGTCGGTCGGGCGGACGGCCTCTTCGAGGAGCTGCGCCTTGTCGCCGGGCTCGCCGACGAAGGTGAACTGGCTGCCCTTCTTCTCCAGCGAGCGCAGCGCCTTCTGGAAGGCCTCGGTGAAGTTGCGGCCGATGGCCATGGCCTCGCCGACCGACTTCATGGTGGTGGTCAGCGTGGAGTCGGCGCTCGGGAACTTCTCGAAGGCGAACCGCGGGGCCTTGACGACCACGTAGTCGAGCGTCGGCTCGAAGGAGGCCGGGGTCTCCTGGGTGATGTCGTTCGGGATCTCGTCGAGGGTGTAGCCGACGGCGAGCTTGGCGGCGATCTTGGCGATCGGGAAGCCGGTCGCCTTGGAGGCGAGGGCCGAGGACCGCGACACGCGCGGGTTCATCTCGATGACGATCACGCGACCGTCCTCGGGGTTCACCGCGAACTGGATGTTGCAGCCGCCGGTGTCGACGCCGACCTCGCGGATGACGGCGATGCCGATGTCACGGAGGATCTGGTACTCGCGGTCGGTCAGCGTCATCGCGGGCGCGACGGTGATCGAGTCGCCGGTGTGCACGCCCATGGGGTCGAAGTTCTCGATGGAGCAGACGACCACGACGTTGTCGTGCTTGTCGCGCATCAGCTCCAGCTCGTACTCCTTCCAGCCGAGGATGGACTCCTCCAGGAGCACCTCGGTGGTCGGTGAGAGCGTGAGGCCCTGGCCGGCGATGCGGCGCAGCTCCTCCTCGTCGTGCGCGAAGCCGGACCCGGCGCCGCCCATGGTGAAGGACGGGCGGACGACGACCGGGTAGCCGCCGAGCGTCTCGACGCCCTTGAGGACGTCGTCCATGGAGTGGCAGATGACCGAGCGGGCGGACTCGCCGTGGCCGATCTTGCCGCGGACGGCCTCGACGACCTCCTTGAACAGGTCGCGGTCCTCGCCCTTGTTGATGGCCTCGACGTTGGCGCCGATCAGCTCGACGCCGTACTTGTCGAGGGTGCCCGCCTCGTGCAGCGAGATGGCCGTGTTGAGCGCCGTCTGGCCGCCCAGGGTGGGCAGGAGCACGTCCGGGCGCTCCTTGGCGATGATCTTCTCGACGAACTCCGGGGTGATCGGCTCGACGTACGTGGCGTCGGCGATCTCCGGATCGGTCATGATCGTCGCCGGGTTCGAGTTGACGAGGATGACCCGCAGTCCTTCGGCGCGCAGGATGCGGCACGCCTGGGTACCGGAGTAGTCGAACTCGGCGGCCTGGCCGATGACGATCGGGCCGGAGCCGATGACCAGGACGGACTGGATATCGGTGCGCTTAGGCACGCTGGCCCTCCAACTGGACGGTGGTCATCAGAGACGTGAAGCGGTCGAACAGGTAGGCGGCGTCGTGCGGGCCCGCTGCCGCTTCGGGGTGGTACTGGACGCTGAAGGCGGGCTGGTCGAGGAGCTGCAGACCCTCCACCACGTTGTCGTTGAGGCAGACGTGGGAGACCTCGGCGCGGCCGTAGGGGGTGTCGGAGACCTTGTCGAGCGGGGCGTCCACGGCGAAGCCGTGGTTGTGCGCGGTGACCTCGACCTTGCCGGTCGTGCGGTCCTGCACCGGCTGGTTGATGCCGCGGTGGCCGTACTTGAGCTTGTAGGTGCCGAACCCGAGGGCGCGGCCCAGGATCTGGTTGCCGAAGCAGATGCCGAAGAGCGGGGTCCTGCGCTCCAGCACGCCCTGCATGACGGAGACGGCGTGGTCGGCGGTGGCCGGGTCGCCGGGCCCGTTGGAGAAGAAGACACCGTCGGGGTCGACGGCGTACACGTCCTCGACGGTCGCCGTGGCGGGCAGCACGTGCACCTCGATGCCGCGCTCGGCCATGCGGTGCGGGGTCATGCCCTTGATCCCGAGGTCGATGGCGGCGACGGTGAACTTCTTCGCTCCGATCGCCGGGACGACGTACGCCTCCTTGGTGGCGACCTCGGCGGAGAGGTCGGCCCCCTTCATCTCGGGCGCCTGGCGGACCTCGGCGAGCATCGTGCCCTCGTCGGGCAGCGCGTTGCCGGAGAAGATGCCGACGCGCATCGCGCCGCGCTCGCGCAGATGGCGCGTGAGCGCGCGCGTGTCGATGCCGGAGATCCCGACGACGCCCTGGTGGCGCAGCTCGTCGTCGAGCGAGCGGCGGGAGCGCCAGTTGGACGGCACGCGCGCGGGGTCGCGCACCACGTATCCGGCGACCCAGATCCGCTTGCTCTCCGGGTCCTCGTCGTTGACGCCGGTGTTGCCGACGTGCGGGGCTGTCATCACGACGACCTGGCGGTGGTACGAGGGGTCGGTCAGGGTCTCCTGGTAGCCGGTCATGCCGGTCGAGAAGACCGCCTCGCCGAAGGTCACCCCCACGGCCCCGTAGGCGCGACCGCGGAAGATCCGGCCGTCCTCCAGGACGAGTACGGCGGGAACCTTGGCGGCTCCCCTGGTGGAGGTTGTCATCGTGCGCCTTCCATCTTGTTGATCATGTGGTTCAGGGTTTCGACCCACTCGGTGTGCTCAGCGGCACGGTCGGAGCGGAACCCGGAGTCGATCAGCCGCTCACCGTGCGCCCAGGTCACCACGAGCAGCCCGCCCTCGGTGAGGACCTTGCCGGCGATGCCCTTGTCGAGCCGGGCCTCGCGCAGCTGCGCGGCCGGGACGAAGAAATCGCTCGCACCGGGGCGTACGACGTCCAGTCCCGCGTCCGTCAGGGTGAGCTCGACCCGGCTGCGGGTTCCGAGGCCGTGCGCCACGATGCGGTCCAGCCACTGCCCGGCGGTGGTGGAGCCGTGATAGCGGCCGCTCATCGACAACACAGTCAGTCTCGCCTCGCCCGGCTCGTCCGGCGCGCTGGGCAGCTCCGGCAGGTCGCCCTGGAGCGTGCCGCGCCACTTCCAGCCCTCGCGCATCAGCCAGTAGACGAGCGCGATGAAGAGAGCTAGTCCGACGAGCCAGCCGGCACGGGCGGCCCAGTCGGTGACCTCGGCCGACTTCTTCTCGGCTGCGAGCAGGATTACAGGTGTCACGTGAGCTTCCCGTCGACGAGCGTGGCCTTGCCCCGGAGCCACGTGTGCGTGACACGGCCCGGCAGCTCACGCCCCTCGTACGGAGTGTTGCGGCTGCGCGAGGCGAAGCCCGCGGGGTCCACGGACCCACGGTATTCCGTGTCGACGAGCGTGAGGTTGGCGGGCTCACCAGCCGAGACGGGACGCCCGTGCCCCTTCGCCTGCCCGATCTCGGCGGGCCTGAAGGACATGCGCTCGGCGACCCCGGCCCAGTCGATCAGCCCGGTGTCCACCATCGTCTCCTGCACCACTGACAACGCGGTCTCCAGGCCGACCATCCCCATGGCGGCCGCGGCCCACTCGCAGTCCTTGTCCTCGTGCGGGTGCGGGGCGTGGTCGGTGGCGACGATGTCGATCGTGCCGTCGGCGAGCGCCTCGCGCAGGGCCATCACGTCCCGCTCGGTCCGCAGCGGCGGGTTCACCTTGTAGACCGGGTTGTACGTCCGCACCAGCTCGTCGGTGAGGAGCAGGTGGTGCGGGGTGACCTCGGCGGTGACGTCGATGCCGCGGGACTTGGCCCAGCGCACGATCTCGACGGACCCCGCGGTCGACAGATGGCAGATGTGGACGCGGGAGCCGACGTGCTCGGCGAGCAGGACATCCCGGGCGATGATCGATTCTTCGGCCACCGCGGGCCAGCCGCCGAGCCCCAGCTCGGCGGAGACGATGCCCTCGTTCATCTGGGCGCCCTCGGTCAGCCGGGGCTCCTGCGCGTGCTGGGCGACGACCCCGCCGAAGGCCTTCACGTACTCCAGCGCCCGCCGCATGATCACGGCGTCGTCGACGCACTTGCCGTCGTCGGAGAAGACGGTGACACCGGCTGCCGACTCGTGCATGGCGCCCAGCTCGGCGAGCTTCTTGCCCTCCAGGCCGACGGTGACGGCGCCGATGGGCTGCACATCGCAGTAGCCGTGCTCCTGGCCCAGCCGGTAGACCTGCTCGACGACGCCGGCGGTGTCGGCGACCGGGAAGGTGTTGGCCATGGCGAAGACGGCGGTGTAGCCACCGGAGGCGGCCGCGCGCGTGCCGGTCAGCACGGTCTCGGAGTCCTCGCGCCCCGGCTCGCGCAGGTGGGTGTGCAGGTCGACGAGCCCCGGCAGCAGCACCTTGCCGGCCGCCTCGACGACCTCGGCGCCCTCGTCACTCAGTCCGACACCCACCTCGGCGATGGTCTGGCCGTCGATCAGCACGTCCTGCGGCTCGCCGCCGAGCACCTTCGCACCACGGATCAGGATCTTGCTCATGAGTCTTACTTCTCCTCGGTGGTACGGGCGTGGGTGACGGCGGGTTCGTTGCCGCCCAGGAGCAGGTACAGGACAGCCATCCGGATGGAGACTCCGTTTGCGACCTGCTCGACGACGGTGCAGCGCTCGGAGTCGGCGACCTCGGCGGTGATCTCCATGCCGCGGACCATCGGGCCGGGGTGCATCACGATGGCGTGCTCGGGCATCCGCGCCATGCGGTCGCCGTCGAGGCCGTAGCGCCGCGAGTACTCGCGCTCCGTCGGGAAGAACGCGGCATTCATGCGCTCGCGCTGGACCCGCAGCATCATCACCGCGTCGGACTTGGGCAGTACGGCGTCCAGGTCGTACGACACCTCGCAGGGCCAGCGCTCGACGCCGACCGGCACCAGCGTGGGCGGCGCTACGAGGGTGACCTCGGCGCCCAGCGTGTGCAGCAGGTCGACGTTGGAGCGGGCGACTCTGCTGTGCAGCACGTCACCGACGATGGTGATCCGCTTGCCGGACAGGTCGTGCCCTATCCCGGCGTCCCTTCCGACCAGCCGGCGGCGCATGGTGAACGCGTCGAGCAGGGCCTGGGTGGGGTGCTGGTGGGTGCCGTCGCCGGCGTTGATGACGGCCGCGTCGATCCAGCCGGAGTTGGCGAGCCGGTACGGGGCCCCGGAGGCGCCGTGCCGGATGACCACGGCGTCGACACCCATGGCCTCCAGGGTCTGGGCGGTGTCCTTCAGGGACTCGCCCTTGGAGACGCTCGACCCCTTGGCGGTGAAGTTGATGACGTCCGCAGAGAGGCGCTTCTCGGCGGCTTCGAAGGAGATACGCGTGCGCGTGGAGTCCTCGAAGAAGAGGTTGACGATCGTGCGGCCGCGCAGGGTCGGCAGTTTCTTGATCGGCCGGTCGGCGACCCGGGCCATCTCCTCGGCGGTGTCGAGGATCAGGACGGCGTCGTCGCGGGTGAGGTCGGCGGCCGAGATGAGATGACGCTGCATCTGTCAGGCTCCGTAAGGCAGTTCAGGTTTTGGGGAGGCCGGGGCTCTGGGGGTGTCCCCCAGAAAGCACAGCCGGGCAGACGGGCTCGCACAGAGCGCACGGAACAGGCGTACGGCGGTGACGTACGCGCGCGTGCTACTGCTGCTCGCCCGGGGCGGCCGGCTTCGCACCGAGCAGCACGGTGTCGCGACCGTCCTCCTCGGCGAGCTGGACCTTGACCGTCTCCCGCAGCGACGTGGGGAGGTTCTTGCCGACGTAGTCGGCGCGGATGGGCAGTTCGCGATGGCCCCGGTCGACGAGGACCGCGAGCTGCACGGCGCGCGGACGCCCGATGTCGTTCAGGGCATCGAGGGCCGCGCGGATGGTACGACCGGAGAACAGCACGTCGTCGACGAGGACGACCAGGCGGCCGTCGATGCCGTCACCGGGGATCTCGGTCCGGGCCAGCGCACGCGGCGGATGCATGCGCAGGTCGTCCCGGTACATGGTGATGTCGAGAGAACCCACCGGGATCTTGCGGTCGGTGATCTCCTCCAGCTTGGCGGCGAGCCGCTGGGCGAGGAAGACCCCTCGGGTCGGAATGCCGAGGAGCACCACGTCGTCGGCGCCCTTGGCGCGCTCGACGATCTCGTGGGCGATGCGGGTCAACACCCGCGCGATGTCGGGGCCTTCGAGAACGGGCCGCGCATCGGACGCCGGAATTCCGGATGTGTCCTGCTTGTCCATACGAAACGGACCTCCTTCTCCGCCTCACGGGACGGACCTTAAAGGACGTCGGATTTGCGCCATCCACGGTAGCAGGCCCCGGCGACGCCCCTGATCACCCCCATGGCGTAATCGGCCACCGCAGCCTCGGAAGAGTCGGTGTGGACCATTCGGCTTGACGCAGAAGAGTCACGCTGCGTAACCTCACAGTGAGTTACCAGACGCGCGGCTCGGAACCTCTGCAGCCGCGTCGACACAGTGTCCGGGGAGCTATATGTCCAGCGAATACGCCAAACAGCTCGGGGCCAAGCTCCGGGCCATCCGCACCCAGCAGGGCCTTTCCCTCCACGGTGTCGAGGAGAAGAGTCAGGGACGCTGGAAGGCGGTCGTGGTCGGTTCGTACGAGCGCGGCGACCGTGCCGTGACCGTACAGCGCCTCGCCGAACTGGCGGATTTCTATGGGGTCCCGGTGCAGGAGCTGCTGCCGGGCACCACCCCGGGCGGCGCCGCCGAGCCGCCGCCGAAGCTGGTCCTGGACCTGGAGCGGCTGGCGACCGTGCCGGCCGAGAAGGCGGGCCCGCTGCAGCGCTATGCGGCGACGATCCAGTCGCAGCGCGGTGACTACAACGGCAAGGTGCTGTCGATCCGCCAGGACGACCTGCGCACACTCGCCGTCATCTACGACCAGTCCCCCTCGGTCCTCACCGAGCAGCTGATCAGCTGGGGCGTGCTGGACGCGGACGCGCGCCGCGCGGTCGCCCACGAAGAGGTCTGACATCGTCCGAGAGCCCTTGGGGGCTCTCAGCAGAAACGTGCCGCCGGGGTGGCTGGAATTTCACTGTTCCGGCCACCCCGGCGGCTTTCTGCGGCCTTCGGGAGGCGCACAGGTACGGGAACGCCAGGGGGCCCGCAGCAGTCACGCTGCGGGCCCCCTGGCGATGTCTGCCTCTTGCGACCTGAAGTGCAACAGGTCGTTACGCCTCGTCCCGGCGCAGTGAGGGCTTCAGCTCCTTGAGCCGGCCCAGCAGGCCGTTGACGAACGCGGGCGACTCGTCCGTGGAGAACTCCTTCGCCAGCTGCACCATCTCGTCCAGCACGACGGCGTCCGGGATCTCGTCGGCCCAGATCAGCTCGTAGGCGCCGAGACGCAGGATGTTGCGGTCCACGACGGGCATCCGGTCGAGCGTCCAGCCGACCGAGTACTGCGCGATCAGCTCGTCGATGCGCTTCGCGTGCTTCGCGTAGCCCTCGACCAACTGCATCGTGTACTCGCTCACCGGCGGCTGCCGGGTGTCGTCCCGGGAGAGCCGGATCCAGTCCGCGAGGACCGTCAGGACGTCCGCGCCGCGCTGGTCGCCCTCGAAGAGGATCTGGAAGGCGCGCTTGCGGGCCGTGTTGCGGGCAGCCACGGTTAGCTGTTCACCCGGCCGAGGTAGTCGCTCGTGCGGGTGTCGACCTTGATCTTCTCACCGGTGGTGATGAAGAGCGGGACCTGGATCTGGTGGCCGGTCTCCAGCGTGGCGGGCTTGGTGCCGCCGGTGGAGCGGTCGCCCTGCAGGCCCGGCTCGGTCTCCTGGACGACGAGCTCGACGGCGGCCGGGAGCTCGACGAAGAGCACCTCGCCCTCGTGCTGCGCGACCGTCGCGGTGAAGCCCTCGATGAGGAAGTTGGCGGCGTCGCCGACAGCCTTGCGGTCGACCATGAGCTGGTCGTAGGTCTCCATGTCCATGAAGACGAAGTACTCGCCGTCCATGTACGAGAACTGCATGTCGCGCTTGTCGACAGTGGCCGTCTCGACCTTGACGCCGGCGTTGAACGTCTTGTCGACGACCTTGCCGGAGAGCACGTTCTTCAGCTTGGTGCGCACGAAGGCCGGGCCCTTGCCGGGCTTGACGTGCTGGAACTCGACGACGGACCAGAGCTGGCCGCCTTCGAGCTTGAGCACCAGGCCGTTCTTGAGGTCGTTCGTGGAAGCCACGGTTGCGGAATCTCCTGGACTGACGTGGACGACCCCGGCGCACGCACCTGCCGGCGGCGCCGGGGAAGGCCGGGCGTCGTGGGGACGAGCCTGGTCTTCCCTGGGGTCGCTAGAGTGCGAGCAGCTCCTTGGTCGTGATGGTGAGTAGCTCGGGTCCGCCGTCCGCCTCGGGGCGGACGACGAGCGTGTCATCGATCCGGACGCCGCCCCGGCCCGGGAGGTGGACCCCCGGTTCGACGGTGACCGGCACGCAAGCGTCCAGTTTACCCATGGCCGCAGGGGCAAGCTGCGGGTCCTCGTCGATTTCGAGCCCCACGCCGTGCCCCGTCAGGGCCGGGAGCCCTTCCGCGTACCCCGCGGAGTCCAGGACCTGACGTGCGGCGCGGTCCACATCACGGCAGGCCGCGCCGGGCATCAGGGACTCCCGTCCGGCGCGCTGGGCGGCGAAGACGAGGTCGTACAACTCGATCTGCCAGTCCGCGGGAGACGTGCCGATGACGAAGGTGCGGCCGATCTCGCAGCGGTAGCCGCGGTAGGCGGCGCCCAGACAGACGGAGAGGAAGTCACCCTCCTCGACACGGCGGTCGGTGGGCCGGTGGGCGCGCCTGCCGGCGTTGGGGCCGGTGGCCACGGAGGTCGGGAAGGCGGGGCCGTCGGCGCCGTGGTCGACGAGGCGGCGCTCCAGCTCCAGGGCGAGATGGCGTTCCGTGCGGCCGACGAGGATGGACTCCAGGAGTTCACCGAGGGCCTGATCGGCGATTTCGGCGCCGATACGGAGGCAGGAGATCTCCTCCTCGTCCTTGACCACCCTGAGCTGCTCCACGGCTGGGCCGAGGTCGGTGAGGCGCAGGCGCGGGACGACCGAGCGGATCTCCCGGTGCCGGGCCACGGTGAGGTGGTGTTCCTCCACGGCGAGGGTGTCGGCGCGCTGGGCTTCGGCGAGGTCGGCGGCGGCCACCGCGGGATCACCTGCGCTGCCGGGCAGGGTCTGGACGCGCAGCGCCTCGTCCGGCCGGCCCTCGGCGGGGCGGTCGTCCGGCGGGCCGGCGCAGAGCAGCAGGTCTTCGGTCTTGCCCAGGAGCAGGACGGCGCCCCGCGGGGCGGTGCCCGCGAGGTAGCGGACATTGGCGGGCCGGGAGATCAGCGCGGACTGGCTGCCGCCGGCCTTGCAGCGGTCTCTCAGCCTTGCTCGGCGGAGTGCGTACACCTCGGACATGAGATGAGCGTAGGAGCGGTGGGGGATTTGTGCCGGTTGGGGTGCCGATTGGGGGATGGGGGTGCCTCAACGGTTGTTCGCCCTCTACGGCCGAGTGGGGGCTGGTCGCGCAGTTCCCCGCGCCCCCAAAAGCCTTCCGGTTCCCCTGCGGTTACCAGTTCGGGGGGCTGGCTATCGACCTTGCCAGTACGTCGTCCAGCACCCGTGCCGTCTGCGGTACGTCCAGTTGGCTGTTGTCGATGATCGGGAGGCCCGAGCCGTACCAGCCCGCCATGCGGCCGTGGATGCGGGCGACCTCCTCGTCGGTGAGGCGGCGGTTGCCGGAGCGTTCCGCGTTGCGTTCCAGGACGATCTCCAGGCCGGGGAGGAGGACGACCGGGAGAAGGCCGGGGCCCACATGGCGCTTCCAGCCGCCGAGGCCGACGACCGGGCGGTCGGGGAAGACGGCGTCGTCGAGGATGCAGGAGATGCCGTTGGCCAGGAAGTTCCGGGCGGCGAAGCCGCAGGTGCGGCGGGCCAGGCGGTACTGCGCCTCCGAGTGGTCGTTCCACCCCGACTGCGGGTCGGCGAAGCCGGAGCGGACCCATTCGCGTACGTCGTCGAGGCTGATGTGGGCGGTGGGGACCCTGCGGTGGTCCGCCCAGTACTTGGCGACGCTCGTCTTGCCGGCGCCCGCGGGCCCGATGAGCAGCACCGCGAGGGTCGTGGCGGTGGGGTCGGGAGCGGTGGTGGCGGGCGCTGCGCTGGGCATGGCGACCGGGCCGCCGGGTGGCAGCGGGACGTGGCCGGTGGTGTCCGGGGCCGGCGGGGCCGGCATGTGCTGCGGCGCCGGCGGGACCGGGGGCGTTTGGGGATAGCCCGGTGCCGGGGGCGGCGGGGGCACGGGGACGGAGCCCTGGTGCGGACCCGGCTGGTGCGGACCCGGCTGGTGTGCGGCCGGCGACCAGCCTCCGGCCGGTCCGTGCCCCGGCTGATGGGGCGGCGGCAGCGGAGAACCCACTGCGTGCTGCATCCGGTGCCACTCCGTCTCGTACAGGCAATTGGTGCTGGCAGCGGGGTCAGAGGCCCGCTCCCTACCGAACGGTACCTGCCCCGGCCGCCGTTTGGTGAACGGCCGGGGACGGCCCGAAGTGCCCATGTCCGTAAGGCAAATCGGACGGACGACACTCCGGCGGACTTACTCGCCCACTTCGCCGTAGGCGGCCAGCAGGACGGCCGGGTCGGGGCTTTCCAGGACGGTCGGCTTGGCCAGGCCGTCCAGGACGATGAAGCGCAGCAGGTCGCCTCGGGACTTCTTGTCGACCTTCATCGCCTCCAGCAGCTTGGGCCACTGGTCGTAACGGTAGTGCAGGGGAAGGCCGACGGATTCGAGGACCGTGCGGTGCCGGTCGGCCGTGGCGTCGTCCAACCTCCCTGCCAGGCGGCCGAGTTCGGCGGCGAAGTGCATGCCGACCGAGACCGCGGCGCCGTGCCGCCACTGGTAGCGCTCGTTCTTCTCGATGGCGTGGCCCAGGGTGTGGCCGTAGTTGAGGATCTCCCTGAGGCCCGCCTCCTTCAGGTCGGACGAGACGACTTCGGCCTTGACCCTGATGGAGCGCTCGATGAGCTCGGCGGTGTGCGGGCCCGCAGGGGTCCGGGCGGCCTGCGGGTCGGCCTCGATCAGCTCCAGGATGGTCGGGTCGGCGATGAAGCCGGCCTTGATGATCTCGGCGAGCCCGGAGACGTAGTCGTTGACCGGCAGGGAGTCCAGCGCCGCGAGGTCGCACAGCACACCGGCGGGCGGGTGGAAGGCGCCGACGAGGTTCTTGCCCTCGGCGGTGTTGATGCCGGTCTTGCCGCCGACCGCGGCGTCCACCATGGCCAGCACGGTGGTCGGGATCGCGATCCAGCGCACCCCGCGCAGCCAGGTGGCGGCCACGAACCCGGCGAGGTCGGTGGTGGCACCGCCGCCGACGCCGACGATGACGTCGGTGCGGGTGAACCCGGACTGGCCCAGCGCCTTCCAGCAGTAGGCGGCGACCTCGGCGGTCTTGGCCTCCTCCGCGTTCGGCACCTGGATGGCGACGGCCTCGAAGCCCTGCCCGGCCAGATCGGCCCGCAGCGCGTCACCGGTCTCGGCGAGCGCCTCGGGGTGGACGACGGCGACCCGCTTGACCTTCTCCCCGATCAACCCGCCCAGCTCGCCCAGCAGCTGACGCCCCACCAGGACCTCGTACGGCTCGCTGCCCGCGCTCCCACCGACCTGGATCCGGGTGACTGCCTCGCTCATGCTTCCTTCAACTCCAGTGCGTCCAGGGCGACTTGGGTGACTTCTTCGGGGGTACGGCCGTCGGTGGCCACCACCGCCGTGGCCACCGCCTCGTACAGCGAACGGCGGGCCTCCATCAGCTCGCGCCACTGCTTGCGCGGGTTGACCGCGAGCAGCGGCCGGGCCGCGTTCAGCCCGGTGCGCTTGACGGCCTCCTCGACGTCCATCGAGAGGTAGACGACCCGCTGCCCGGCCAGCAGGGCGCGGGTGTCGGCGTCCAGGATCGAGCCGCCGCCGAGGGCGAGGACACCGTCGTGCTCGGCCAGTGCCTTGTGTACGGCGGCCTTCTCGATCGCCCGGAAGGCCGGCTCGCCCTCGTCGACGAAGATCTCCGCGATCGTGCGGCCCTCGGCCGCCACGATGTCGTCGTCGGTGTCCCGGTAGCCGACACCGAGCCGCTCGGCCAGCAATCTGCCGACGGTGGACTTGCCCACGCCCATCGGACCGACCAGCACCACCTGCACAGCACTCACCGGATGGCCAGGTTGTCGAGGTAGGACTGCACATTGCGGCGGGTCTCGGTGACCGAGTCGCCGCCGAACTTCTCCGCCACCGCGTCCGCCAGCACCAGGGCCACCATCGCCTCCGCGACAATCCCGGCGGCCGGCACCGCGGACACGTCCGAGCGCTGGTGGTGCGCCTGCGTCGCCTCGCCGGTGGTCACGTCGATGGTCTGCAGGGCGCGCGGCACGGTCGCGATCGGCTTCATCGCCGCCCGCACCCGCAGCAGCTCGCCGGTGGTCAGGCCGCCCTCGGTGCCGCCGGAGCGGCCGGAGGTGCGCTTGATGCCCTCGGGCGTGCCCACGATCTCATCGTGCGCCTTCGAACCCGGCACCCGCGCCAGCTCGAAGCCGTCGCCGAGCTCCACGCCCTTGATGGCCTGGATGCCCATCAGCGCACCCGCCAGCCGGGCGTCCAGCTTGCGGTCCCAGTGCACGTGCGAGCCCAGGCCCACCGGCACCCCGTACGCCAGGACCTCCACCACGCCGCCGAGGGTGTCGCCGTCCTTGTGGGCCTGGTCGACCTCGGCGACCATCGCCTTCGACGCGTCCGCGTCCAGGCAGCGCAGCGGGTCGGCGTCAAGCCTCTCGACATCGGCCGGGGTGGGGTAGACACCTTGCGGGGCCTTCACGGAGCACAGCTCGACGACATGGCTGACGATCTCGATGCCGGCCGTCTCCTTCAGGTACGACCGGGCCACCGCACCCAGCGCCACCCGGGCCGCGGTCTCCCGCGCCGACGCGCGCTCCAGGATCGGCCGGGCCTCGTCGAAACCGTACTTCTGCATGCCCGCCAGATCCGCATGGCCGGGACGGGGACGGGTCAGCGGGGCGTTGCGGGCCAGCCCGGCGAGGATCTCCGGGTCGACGGGATCGGCCGCCATGACCTGCTCCCACTTCGGCCACTCGGTGTTGCCCACCATGATCGCGACCGGGGAACCGAGGGTCAGTCCGTGCCGCACCCCGCCCAGGAAGGTGACCTCGTCGCGCTCGAACTTCATCCGCGCACCGCGTCCATAACCGAGCCGGCGCCGGGCCAGGTGGTCCGCCACCATCTCCGTGGTGATCGGCACACCGGCGGGAAGACCCTCCAGCGTCGCCACGAGTGCGGGACCGTGGGACTCCCCCGCGGTCAGCCAGCGCAACCTGCTCAACGGTGCTCCTCAGTGCTCGCGCCCTCGTACTGCCCTGCGTACGCACGTCCTCGCGTACGGCGACGGCGCGACCAGGTGCGCGGCCCCGGCCCGCCACCTCCGATCCTCCCACGTCCGGGCAACGGGTCCGATCCGAGTCCGACAAACGGACAGATCAGCCCAGCTGTGCGGCTTCGCGCATGGCAGCGAGCGGCGAGCGCGGGTCGCCGGTGAACTGGCGGAACTGGAAGACCGCCTGGTGCACCAGCAGGTCGAGGCCGCTGAGCACCTGCCCGCCCCGCTGTTGCCAGGCGGCGGCGAGAGGGGTGGGCCACGGTTCGTAGAGCACGTCGAAGAGGGTGCCGACCTGCGCGGGAACCTGCGCGGCCAGTTCGTCGGTGCCCCCGGCGGGCGTGGTCGAGATGACCAGGGGTGCGTCGAAGGCCCGTACCGCATCCGTCCAGTCGGCCGGGCTGACCTGCACGCCGAGCCGCTCGCCCCACTGCCGCATCTCGTCCGCGCGCCGCTCGCTGCGCACGTACACGGTGACCTCGCCGGTGCAGATCCGGGCGAGCGCGGCCAGCGCAGAGGAAGCGGTGGCGCCCGCGCCCAGGATCGCCGCCGACTCGGCCTTCTCCACGCCGCGCTCGTGCAGCGCCGCCACCAGGCCGGGGATGTCGGTGTTGTCGCCGACCTTTCGCCCGTCGGGCCGGAACACCACGGTGTTGACCGCCTCCACCGAGGCCGCCGTGTCGGTGATCTCGTCGAGCAGCGGGATCACCGCCCGCTTCAACGGCATCGTCAGCGACAGCCCCGCCCACTCCGGGCCGAGCTGTGCGAAGAACCCGGGCAGCGCCGCCTCGTCGATCTCGAACCTGTCGTACGACCAGTCGTCCAGGCCGAGCGCCCGGTACCCCGCGTTGTGCAGCTGCGGGGACAGGGAGTGGGCGATGGGCGAGCCCAGCACGGCCGCCCTTCGGGTCGCAGTCATCAGCTCTTTTTCCTCGACGCATTGAATTCGTCGACCAGCTTGTTGTGCTCGGCGAGCGTCTTGGTGAACTTGCTGGTCTTGCCGTCCAACGAGATGAAGTAGTACCAGCCGTCGTGCGTCGGGTCGAGCGCCCCCTTGAGGGCCAGCTCGCCGGGGTTGTCGATCGGGCCGGGCGGCAGCCCCTTGACGTAGTACGTGTTGTACGGGTTGTTGTACTTCCGCAGCTCGGCGATGCTCAGGTCGATCTTGGTCTGGTTCTTGATGTAGTTGTACGTGGAGTCGAACTCCAGCGAACCGTAGGTCTCGGGGTTCCCCGGCTTGAGGCGGTTGTAGACGACCTCGGCCATCTTGCGGAAGTCGTCGTGGCTGGTGCCCTCGGCCTGCGCCAGACTGGCCACGGTGAGCAGCTGCCAGGGGCTGTCGAGGCCGAGGCTCTTCGCCTTCTTGGTGAGGCCGAGTTCCTCGTACTTGTCGTTGGCCCGCGTGACCATGTCCTTCAGGACGTCCTCGGGCTTCTGGCCCTTGCTGACCGCGTAGCTGGACGGGTAGAGGAATCCTTCCAGCGGATCCTTCACGTTCGGGTGGTTCAGCGCCCAGGAGGGCAGGCCGAGGTTCTTGTAGTCCTGCTTCGCGACCTTGGCCGTGGTGCCCGCGGCGACGCCAAGACGGGTGTCGATCTGTTTGTAGATCTGCGAGTTGCGCAGGCCCTCGGCGAGGACCAGGTTGCTGCGGCTCTTGTTGCTGAGCATCAGTTCGACTGCGCTCGCGGCCGACATGTGCTTCTGCAGCGTGTAGACGCCGTCCTGGATCTTCTTGCCATCGGGGTTCGACTGCTGCGCGGAGACGAACGCGTCGACGCTCTCGACGACGCCTGCCGCCTTGAGCCTCTGCCCGATCACATAACCGCCCGCACCCTTGGGGATGGTGACGCTGACCATCTGGCCGTTTCCGTCACCCTCGTAGTCGGCCGACGGGCCGAAACGATCCTTGTAGAAGTGGTAGCCGAAGTAGCCGACCCCTGCGGTGCCTCCGGCGAAGATCACGACCAGCACGAGGCAGGCGCAGCCGCTGCGGCGCTTCTTGGGCTTCTTGCCGCCGCGGGCCTTACGGCCGGCGCGCGGGTCGTCGTCCTCGTCCTCGTCGTCCCCGCCGCCGGCGAAGAAGGCGTGTTCTCCCTGGTCGGGGCCCGGGTCCCAGTCGATCTGCGGCGGCTCGGGCTCGGCCTGCCTGCGGCCGGGCGGCTCGGGTGGCGGGTACGCGTCGGGAGTGCCGTAGTAGTCGGGCTGGTCGCCGCCGTATGCGGCGGCCTGCTGGGCATACGGGTCCGACGGATCCGTGTACTGGACATGTGTGTGGGTGCCGGTGCCCCAGCTGCCCTGGTCGTACGACTGCTGGCCCTGACCTGCGTAGTACTGCTGGTCGTAGCCCTGGTACTGCTGCTGCGGGTACTGCTGCTGCGCCTGGCCGTAGGTGGACTGCCCGCCGTTGCCCCAGTCACCGTAGTGCTGCTGCTGCGGCTGCTCCGGATAGTGCTGTGGCTGGCCGCCGTAGGGGGACTGCTGGCCCGCCTGGGCCTGCTGTCCGCCCCATCCGTCGTTCCCGTACAACGGGTCCTCCGGATGCCACGGTTCGGAGCCTTGGCCCCGGCCATACTCAGTCATCGATCCCCTAGAGCCGCGAGGCGGCGGTTACGCGGCTCTAGGCCGGGTTCCGTCCCGCCTCTTGCTGTGCAGCCGCTGTTCGAACAGCGGCGCAGACGCGCGGAACGTTACCGTATCGCGATCAGATGACCACTTCGACGCCCTCGCCGGGTGCTTTGCCTGACACCCGTTCGGATTCGAGGGCCTGCTGGAGGATGATCACAGCGGCTGCCTGGTCGATGACCGAGCGGCCCTTCTTCGACTTCACGCCCGAGGCGCGCAGTCCCTGACTGGCCGTCACCGTGGTCATCCGCTCGTCCACGAGCCGGACCGGGACGGGGGCGATGTTCTTTGCGAGCTCCTGCGCGAAGCCGCGAACCTTCACCGCGGCGGGGCCCTCGCCCCCCTTGAGGGAACGAGGGAGGCCGACGACGACCTCGATCGGCTCGTACTCCTCGACGAGTTGCTTGAGCCGTCGGTGAGCTGCCGGGATGTCCCGGCCGGGGACCGTCTCCACCGGGGTGGCGAGGATCCCGTCGGGGTCGCACGAGGCGACCCCGATGCGGGCGTCCCCGACATCGATCGCGAGTCGACGGCCTCTGCGCATCGTCACTTCGCGGTGTCCGTGACCAGCCGCTCGACGGCGTCCACGGCCTCGCCGATCGCGGCCGGGTTCTGACCGCCGCCCTGGGCGACGTCCGGCTTGCCGCCACCGCCGCCGCCGAGGGTCTTGGCGGCCGTGCGGACCAGGTCACCGGCCTTGAGGCCGCGCTCGCGGGCGGCCTCGTTGGTGGCGATGACCGTCAGCGGCTTGCCGTTGTTGACCGTGAACAGGGCGACCACGGCGGCCCGTCCGCCCTGGATGCGGCCGCGCACATCGAGGACCAGCTTGCGCAGGTCGTCGGGGGTCGTGCCGTCCGGTACCTGGCCGGTGACGACGGCGACGCCACGGATGTCCTTGGCGGACTCGACGAGACCGGCGGCGGCCTGCAGCACCTTCTCGGCGCGGAACTTCTCGATCTCCTTCTCGGCGTCCTTCAGCTTGCCGAGCATCGAGGAGACCTTCTCCGGCAGCTCCTCCGGGCGGCCCTTGAGCAGCTCGGTCAGCTGGTTGACGACCGTGTGCTCACGGGCGAGGAAGCTGTAGGCGTCGACACCGACGAGAGCCTCGATACGGCGGACGCCCGAGCCGATCGACGACTCGCCGAGCAGCTTCACCAGGCCCAGCTGGGCGGTGTTGTGCACGTGCGTGCCGCCGCAGAGCTCCTTGGAGAAGTCGCCGATGGTCACGACGCGGACCCGCTCGCCGTACTTCTCGCCGAACTCGGCGATGGCGCCCTGCTTCTTTGCCTCGTCGATGCCCATGACATCGGCGCGGACGTCGAGGTCGCGGGCGAGCACCTCGTTGATCTTCTGCTCGACGTCGCTCATCACGGCCGTGGGAACGGCGGACGGAGAGCCGAAGTCGAAGCGGAAGCGGCCGGGCTGGTTCTCGGAACCGGCCTGGGCGGCCGTCGGGCCGAGCGCGTCACGCAGCGCCTGGTGGGTGAGGTGCGTGGCGGAGTGGGCGCGGGCGATGGCCTTGCGGCGACGGGCGTCGATGGAGGCGTGGGCCTTGGCTCCGACGGTGACCTCGCCGACCTGGACGACGCCCTTGTGGACGTAGACGCCGGGGACCGGCTTCTGGCAGTCGCGGATCTCGATGACGGCACCGGAGTCGACCTTGATCTTGCCGGTGTCGCCGATCTGGCCGCCGCCCTCGGCGTAGAAGGGAGTGCGGTCGAGGACGATCTCGACCTCGTCGCCCTCGGTGGCGGCCGGGGAGGAGGCGCCGTCGACGAGGATGCCGACGATGGTGGACTCGCCCTCGGTGTCGCTGTAGCCGATGAAGTCGGTCTCACCGACCTTGTCGGCGATCTCACGGTAGGCGCCTGCACCGGCGTGACCGGTTTTCTTGGCCTGGGCGTCGGCCTTGGCGCGCTCCCGCTGCTCCTTCATCAGGCGGCGGAAGCCGTCCTCGTCCACGGAGAGGCCCTGCTCGGCGGCCATCTCCAGGGTGAGGTCGATCGGGAAGCCCCAGGTGTCGTGGAGCAGGAACGCCTTGTCGCCGGCGAGGACCGTGCCACCGGAGGCCTTGGTCTCGGTGACGGCGGTGTCGAGGATGTTGGTGCCGGCCTTCAGCGTCTTGAGGAAGGCGTTCTCCTCGGCGACGGCGACCTTCTCGATGCGCTCGCGGTCGGTGACCAGCTCGGGGTACTGCTGGCCCATCATGCCGATCACGGTGTCGATGAGGTCCAGGACGACCGGGCCGGTGGCGCCGAGCAGGCGCATGTTGCGGATGGCGCGGCGCATGATGCGGCGCAGGACGTAGCCGCGGCCCTCGTTGCCGGGCGTGACACCGTCGCCGATCAGCATCACGGACGTACGCATGTGGTCGGTGACCACGCGCAGGGAGACGTCCGAGTCGTGGGCGTCGCCGTAGGCCACACCGGTCAGCTCGGTGGCCTTGTTGATGACGGCCATCGAGGTGTCGATCTCGTACATGTTCTGCACGCCCTGCAGAATCATGGCGAGTCGTTCGAGGCCGAGGCCGGTGTCGATGTTCTTGCTGGGGAGCTCGCCGAGGATCTCGAAGTTGTCCTTGCCGATGCCCTCGCCGCGCTCGTACTGCATGAAGACGAGGTTCCAGATCTCCACGTACCGCTCGTCGTTGACGGCGGGGCCGCCCTCGACGCCGAACTCGGGGCCGCGGTCGTAGTTGATCTCGGAACAGGGGCCGCAGGGGCCAGGGACGCCCATGGACCAGTAGTTGTCCTTCATGCCCAGGCGCTGGATGCGCTCCTTGGGCACGCCGACGACCTCGTGCCAGATGCGCTCGGCCTCGTCGTCGTCCTTGTAGACGGTGATCCAGAGCTTCTCCGGCTCCAGGCCGTAACCACCCTTGTCCTGGGGGCTGGTGAGCAGCTCCCAGGCGTACTTGATGGCGCCTTCCTTGAAGTAGTCGCCGAAGGAGAAGTTGCCGCACATCTGGAAGAACGTGCCGTGCCGGGTGGTCTTGCCGACCTCTTCGATGTCGGGCGTCCGCACGCACTTCTGGACGCTGGTGGCGCGCGGGAAGGGCGGCTTGACCTCACCCAGGAAGTAGGGCTTGAAGGGCACCATGCCGGCCGGGACCAGGAGCAGAGTCGGGTCGTCCGCGATGAGCGACGCCGAAGGGACGACGGTGTGACCGCGCTCCTCGAAGAAGCTCAGCCAGCGGCGGCGAATCTCGGCCGACTCCATCAGTGGTCCTCATTCCGGTTGTACGAGTTGTTCGAGTACGTCTGGTACGTCGAGCCCTCGACGTACTTCGGGCTGTTGCGGTTCTCGATGGCGGGGTAGCGCCGAGGGGCGGGGAGTTCGGGGGCTGCGTTGATGCCGAGGGCCTCCCCCAGCTCCTCCTCCCGCAGGGCCATGTTGTCCCGGACGTCCAGCGCGAAGCCGACCGCGCGGTCCTTGAGCCGGTGACCGGCCTCGAGCGCCTTGTTGGCCGCGGAGGCGGCAAGGTTCTCGGGCGTCAGCTGCTTCAGCTTGCGGTTGACCTTGGTGGTGGCCCACACACCGGCGGCGACGCCCGTGGTGAACCAGAACGTACGACGGAACATCGCTGGTCTCAGTCCCTCTTCCCACGGAGGTTTCGCTTGCCCCGCCGCGCGGCCGGGACGGTCCGGCCCACGATCACGGTACGCCTGGACTCCTTGGCGGGCACATCGTCCCGGCGGGCGCCCAGGGCCCGGCGGACGCCGTAGCCGAACGCCGCGACCTTGACCAGGGGGCCGCCGAAGGTGGAGGCGACGGTGGTCGACAGCGCCGACGCGTTCGACGTGACCTCCTGGACGTCCGTGGCGATCGCGTCGACCCGGTCGATCTGGGTCTGTGCGGAGCGGACCGCCGACGAGGCGTCGGCCAGCAGCGGGACGGCCTGATCGGTCACGTCCGCCACGAGCTTGGTGGTCGCCTTGAGCGTCTGGGCCACCCTCGCCAGCGCGACGGCGAGGAAGGAGACCAGGATCGCCCAGAAGACAGCCACCAGGATCCCGGCCACCTCTCCACCGGACACCACGCGCACCCGCTCCCTGGAACATGCCTGAACATCGAAAAGTCGTAGGCCGAGCCTATCGCGCCGGGGACGGGGCTCCGCACCGGATTACCGTCAGCGCGCTGCCGAGTTGTGCGAAGCGATTGTACGGACTGAATACGGGTCAGTACGCTCCGTGTTCCATGCGGGATCATCAGCGCGGCGGCGGCTCCGTGCACGGCAATCTCCCCCTGGAGCTCAATGCGTTCGTGGGCCGCTCGGCCGAACTCGCCGGGCTGGAGGGGGCGCTCGGCGCGGTTCGGCTGGTGACGGTGACGGGCGCGGGCGGGGTCGGCAAGTCACGGCTCGCGGCGCGGGCGGCCGTGCGGTGCGCGCCGCGTGACGGGGTGTGGCGGGTGGAGCTGGCGCCGGTGCGCGATCCGGAGTTCGTGGACTACGCCGTCGTGGAGGCCCTGGGGCTGACCGACCACACGAGGCGGCTGCCTCGCGAGACGCTGCTCGCTCATCTCGCCGAGCGTCAACTCCTGCTTGTACTGGACGGGTTCGAGCATCTGGTGGAGGTGTGTGCCGGTCTGGTGGGCGAGTTGCTCGGGCAGCTCCCCGGGCTGCGGGTGCTCGCCGTGGGGCGCAGGCCGCTGGGCGTGGCGGGTGAGCGGGTGTTTCCGCTGGCGCCGCTCGGCGAGGACGAAGCGGTCGCACTGTTGCTGAGCCGGGCGGCCGAACAGGGTCAGGCGGTGGCGGACGGGCCGGAGGTACGGGAGGTGTGCCGGCGTCTGGACGGCATCCCGCTCGCCGTCGAGCTGGCCGCGGGCCGGCTGCGGGCCCTGTCTCCCGGGCAGCTGCTGGACCGGCTCGACGACCGTTTCCGGCTGCTGACCGGCGGCGGAAGGGATGCCCTGCCCCGCCATCGAACCCTGCGTCTGGCCATCGGCTGGAGCCATGAACTGTGCACGCCCCAGGAGCGGTTGCTGTGGTCGCGGCTGTCGGTGTTCGCCGGGCGGTTCGAGCTGGAGGCCGTCGAGTACGTGTGCAGCGGGTACGGCCTGGAGGCCGACGACGTCCTCGACGTGCTCACCGAGCTGCTCGCGCAGTCGCTGGTCGTGCGCGAGGAGACGCCGGCGGGGGTGCGCTACCGGATGCTGGACACGGTCCGGGCGTACGGCGCCGACTGGCTGGAGGCGACCGGGGACGCGGCCCGGCTGCGGCGCCGGCACCGCGACTGGTATCTGGGCCTTGCGACCTGGTGCGAGCTGGACTGGTTCTCGCCGCGCCAGAACGAGGTGGCCGCGCGTGTGGAGGCGGAGCTGTCGAATCTGCGCTGCGCGCTGGAGCACTGCCTGGCCGAGCCGGAGTCGGCGTATCTGGGCCAGTACCTCGCGGGCTCGCTGTGGTTCTACTGGGCGGGCTGCGGGCGGCTGTCGGAGGGGCGGCACTGGCTGGAGCAGGTCGTGCAGCCGGATGCCGGCCACGAGCGGTCCCGGCTGAAGGCGCTGTGGGTGCTCGGCTATGTGGCGATCCTGCAGGGGGACAAGGCGGCCGCGCTGGCGGCGCTGCAGGAGTGCCGGGAGGAGGCGGAGCGCTCGGGGGACGCGACGGCGGTGGCGTACGCGGAGCACCGCACCGGATGCCTGGCCCTGGTCACGGACGACATGGCGCGCGCGGAGACCCTGCTGCGCTCGGCTCTGGACCGCTACCGGGAGATCGGCGAGCTCAACAGCAATGTGCTGATGGGGCAGGTCGAACTGGCCATGGCGCGCGCGTTCCAGGGCGATCTGCCGGATGCGGTGCGGTTGTGCGAGGAGGTCCGCCGGATGTGCGAGGACCACGGCGAACGGTGGACCCGCACCTATGCCCTGTACGTCCTGGCGTACGCGGCCTGGGCCGACGGCGACCCGGCAAGGGCTCGCACCCTGCTGACGGACTGCCTCGCCGGCGCCCACTCCTTCCACGACCTGCTCGGTTCGGTGCTGGCGGTCGAGCTGCTGGCCCTGGTCACGGCGGTGCAGGGCGATGTGGCGGAGGCGGCGGTGCTGCAGGGCGCGGCGGCCCGGATGTGGCCGTCGGTCGGTCTGCGGCTGTTCGGGTCGGCGTACTACAACGCGCCGCACGAGCTGTGCGAGGCCACGGCGCGGGAGCGGCTGGGCGACGAGCGGTACGAGGAGTGCGTGGCGGAAGGGCGTCGGCTGGTGCGGGAGGCGGCGGTGTCGCGGGCGCTGGAGCGGCCGCCGCAGACCGTTCCGTCGCCGCGGGGGCCGGTCCGGCATGCGACGGCGAGCGTGAACATGCACGAACCCGCCGCCCCCCGCGCCCACAGGGGCGGGGAGACGGCGGGCTGAGGTGGTGCTACCGCCTGCTGGTGATCAGCGGGCGTAGTACTCGACGACGAGCTGCTCGTCGCAGATCACCGGGATCTCCTTGCGGTTCGGCTCGCGGTCCAGGCGGAACGCCAGGGCCTTGAGGTTCACCTGGAGGTAGCGCGGGGTCTCGCCCTCGGGGGCGAAGCCGCCCTCACGGGCGATGGAGAAGAGGGTCTTCTCGCGGCTGCGCTCGCGGACCATCACGACGTCGTCGGGCTTGACGCGGAAGGACGGCTTGTCGACCTTCTGGCCGTTGACCTCGATGTGGCCGTGAACGACCATCTGACGGGCCTGGTAGATGGTGCGGGCGATGCCCGAACGCAGGACCAGGGCGTCGAGACGGCGCTCGAGCTCGATGATCAGGGCCTCACCGGTCTTGCCCTGGACCTTGGAGGCACGCTCGTAGGCGCGGACGAGCTGGCGCTCGGACACGTCGTACTGCGCACGCAGACGCTGCTTCTCGAGCAGACGGACCTTGTAGTCCGAGTTCTGCTTGCGGCCACGGCCGTGCTCACCCGGCGGGTAGGGACGGGCCTCGAAGTACTTGACGGCCTTCGGGGTCAGCGCGATGCCGAGGGCACGCGACTTCTTGACCTTGGGGCGGGACTGGTTCGCCACAATCTCTCATTTCTCAGTGTTCGGCTTGTCAGAGTTGAGGGAGGTCGCATCCGCAGCCGGGGAAACCCGCCGGGTCCGTTGCCGGGCCTGGTGGGCAGCCGCTCCCCTGGTCTGGGCACATATGTGCAGCACGCGAGTGGCCCACCGACCGGTCTCGCCATGCGACGAGTGGTGATGGGCTGCCCGCGACACCATTCGAACGGTGCGCGACGCTCCTGGAGTCCGGTCCGGGGACCGGGCTCCGGCTGACCGTCCCGTTCTGACTGCACGGGACACAGCACTCCGAGGGAGTCTACAGGGCGCTCAGGACCGCTTGCGACCGAGGTGCTGTCTGGTCCATTCGACCGCGTCCGCGTACCGCGCCTCGGCTCCGTGTCTGGTCGGGGTGTAGTACTCGCGGTCCTTGAGGGCGTCCGGGGCGTACTGCTGCTCGGCGATGCCCTCCGCGAGGTCGTGCGGATACACGTATCCCTGCGCGTGCCCGAGCTTTGCGGCGCCCTTGTAGTGCCCGTCGCGCAGGTGCGGGGGCACGGGACCCGCCAGTCCCTTGCGTACGTCTTCCATGGCGGCGCCGATCGCCGTCGTCGCGGCGTTCGACTTCGGGGCCAGGGCGAGGGCGATGGTGGCGTGGCTGAGGGTGAGGGCGGCCTCGGGGAAACCGATCATGGCGACGGCCTGGGCGGCCGCGACGGCTATCGGCAGCGCGTTCGGGTCGGCCAGGCCGATGTCCTCGCTGGCGGAGATCATCAGACGGCGGGCGATGAAACGGGGGTCCTCGCCGGCCTCGATCATGCGGGCCAGGTAGTGCAGGGCGGCGTCGACGTCGGAGCCGCGGATGGACTTGATGAGGGCGCTGGCGACGTCGTAGTGCTGGTCGCCGTCGCGGTCGTACTTCACCGCCGCCCGGTCGACCGTCTCCTCCAGGGTCGTCAGGGAAACCTCCGTCTCGCCCTTGTCGAGGGCGGCTCCGGCCGCTGCTTCCAGCGCGGTCAGGGCGCGGCGGGCGTCGCCGCCCGCGATGCGCAGGAGGTGGTCCTCGGTGTCCTCGGGGAGGGTGACGGCGTCCTTCAAGCCGCGCTCGTCACTCAGCGCGCGCTTGAGCAGCCCCCGGAGGTCGTCGTCGGTGAGGGGTTCGAGGGTGAGGAGGAGGGAGCGGGACAGGAGTGGGGAGATCACCGAGAAGTACGGGTTCTCCGTGGTCGCCGCGATCAGGGTCACCCAGCGGTTCTCGACCGCCGGGAGGAGGGAGTCCTGCTGGGCCTTGCTGAAGCGGTGGATCTCGTCGAGGAAGAGGACGGTCTCCTTGCCGAAGCCGCCCGTGGCCCGGCGGGCGCCGTCGATGACCGCGCGGACCTCCTTGACGCCCGCGGTGATCGCCGAGAGCTCGACGAAGCGCTTGTTGGTGGCCTTGGAGACGACGTACGCCAAGGTCGTCTTGCCGGTGCCGGGCGGGCCCCAGAGGATCACCGAGGAGGGTCCTGCGGGGCCACCCGCGCCCTCGCCGACCAGACGCCGCAGAGGCGAACCGGGCTTCAGCAGGTGCTGCTGACCCACCACCTCGTCAAGCGTGCGCGGGCGCATCCGCACCGCCAGGGGACTCCCGGTCGGGTCCTTCTCCTGGCGTTCTTCTGCGGCTGCGGTGAACAGGTCTGGCTCCACGTCCAAAACCCTAAATCACCGGACTGACAATCCCCTCGGGCCCTGGGAAGCCGGGGCCCCGAGGCCGGGGCTCAGCTGGTCCAGAAGTCCCACCAGCGGGTCAGCACCAGCATGCCGATGATGCCGACGTGCAGGACGGGCATGACCCAGGTGAACTCGCCGAAGAAGCTCTTCAGCCAGCGCGGGGCGGGCAGGAAGCTGTTGCGGATGTTGAACGAGGTCACGTACCAGAACATGGTGATCGTCGCGACCCAGGCCAGGGAGCACCACAGGCAGAGCGCGTTGATGCGGTACAGCGACTGGAACTGCAGCCAGGTGCAGAAGCCGACACCGAAGAGCGTGCCGAAGTTGAAGGTGAGCCAGTACCAGCGCGGGAAGCGGGCGCGGGCCAGCAGGCTCATGCCGACACAGATGACGATGCCGTAGCAGACCAGGCCCAGCATCGGATTGGGGAACCCGAAGGCGGCGGCCTGCTTGGACTCCATCACGCTGCCGCAGGAGACGACCGGGTTGAGGCTGCAGCCGGGGGTGAAGGTCTTGCCCTCGACCTTGGCCTCGAGCAGCTTGAACTTGTCGATCGTGATGACCCACGCGGCGAGCAGACCGGCCGCACCCGTGATGATCAGCAGGAGGGCGAATGCCCGGCTGCCGCCCACTGTGCGTGATCCCGTGGGGTTGTGGTCCCCGGCGGGCTCGGTGGAGAGGTCTTTGACTGTGGTCTTGCTCATCACGCCGATTCCGTCTGCTTGAGAGTTGGACCTTCTTCGGGCAGGGGCCATTGTGCCGCACTAAGGCCACTGTCCACCGTTCGGTGGACATAAGGAAGTACGCACGGTCGTCCCGGAGCGTTCGGTTCCGGCCGAGGCTGAACGGCATGACAGCACACGGAGACGAACTCGCGGTGGACGTACGGGGGCTGCGCAAGCAGTACGGGGACGTGACCGCGGTGGACGGCATCGATCTGGGCATTCGGCGTGGCGAGGTGTTCGGCCTGCTGGGACCCAACGGCGCGGGCAAGAGCACGACGGTGGAGATCCTTCAGGGCAACCGGACGCGGGACGCGGGCGAGGTGTCGGTGCTCGGCTGGGACCCGGCGACCGGCACGCGCGCGTGGCGCTCACGTGTCGGAATCGTCTGGCAGGACGAATCGGCGCCCGCCGAGTTGACGGTCCGCGAGACCGTACGGCACTTCGCCCGCTACTACCCGAGGCCACGCGACCCGGAGGAGGTCATCGGCCTGGTGGGGCTGGAGGCGAAGGCGGGCAGCCGGATCAAGGCGCTCTCCGGAGGCCAGCGCCGCCGTCTCGATGTCGCCCTGGGGGTGATCGGCGACCCCGAGCTGCTGCTCCTGGACGAGCCGACGACCGGTTTCGACCCGGCGGCCCGGCGGCAGTTCTGGGACCTGATCCGGCTGCTGTCCGAGGAGGGCACGACGATCCTGCTGACCACGCACTATCTGGAGGAGGCGGAGGCACTCGCCGACCGGCTCGCCGTCGTCGCCAAGGGGCAGGTCGTCGCCGAAGGCGAGCCCGCCGCCCTGCGGGAGCGGTACGGCACGGAGGCCACCGTCGAGTGGACCGAGCCGGACGGCGTCACCCGCAGCGAACGCACCGACACCCCCACCAGGACGGTCGCCGAGCTCATGCACCACTTCGACGGCGAGATCCCGGGCCTGCGGGTGGCCCGCCCCACCCTGGAGGACGTCTACCTCCGGCTGACCGGGCAGGAGGACGCGCGATGACGACGACCGCCGTACGGAGCAGGGCCGAGGCGCCCGCCCAGCGGCTGCCGGGAGCCTGGGGGCTGGGCCTGCAACGCGGCGCACTGGAGATCAAGCAGTTCTTCCGGCAGCGCGACCAGGTGGTGTTCACGTTCGCGTTCCCGGTCGTGTTCCTGTTCCTGTTCGCGTCGATCTTCCACGACGACGTCCACGGCTCCGGCGTCACCGCCTCCCAGCTGTACGTTCCCGCGATGATGGCCTCCGGCATCATGTCGACCAGCTTCCAGTCGCTGGGCATCTCGATCGCGGTCGAACGGGACGAGAAGGTGCTGCGCCGGCTGCGCGGCACACCGATGCCTCCGTCGGCGTACTTCCTGGGCAAGATCTGGCTGGTTCTGTTCACCGGTGTCGTGGAGACCGCGATCCTCCTCCTCGTCGGCACCACCTTGTACGGCGTCGACCTGCCGTCGGACGCGTCCCGGTGGTTCGACTTCGCCTGGATCTTCGTCCTGGGGCTGACCGGGTGCGCGCTGCTCGGCATCGCGATCAGCTCGGTGCCCAAGTCGGCGAAGAGCGCCAGCTCCGTGGTCGTACTCCCCTTCCTGGTGCTGCAGTTCATCTCCGGGGTGTACATCTCCATCAACACCATCCCGGACTGGATGCTGAACGTCGGTGCCCTGTTCCCGCTGAAGTGGCTGTGTCAGGGTCTTCGGGGCGTGTTCCTGCCGGATTCCGCGCGGGTCCTGGAGCAGGCCGGGAGCTGGGAGTTCGGGAAGGTCGCGCTGGTGCTGGCCGCCTGGTGCGTCGGAGGATTGGTGCTGTGTCTGCTGACCTTCCGCTGGAAGACCCGGCGCGACGGATGAACCGTCCGGGTGCGGCCCGTGAGGAGCACGCCTGGGACCGGACGATCCGGCTCTGGGACGGGTACTTCGCGGTCGCCTGGGCGGCCACCCTCGCCTTCGTGCTCGCCGCGGCCCACCCGGGGTTCCCGGTCCGTGCGGTCGCGGCGGCGCTGCTCGTCCCGTTGGTGCCCTGGTACGCGGTCGTGGGGCGCCCGCTGCTCCAGGAGGATCCGCCGGACCAGGGGCAGGCACTGCGCTATCTCGCCGGGGCGATGGCACTGTTCCTGCCGTCGGCCGTGCTGGTGGGCGAGACGCGGCTGATGGCGTTCGCCCTGATCCCCCAGTGCTTCATGACGCTGCGCATGAGGTGGTCGCTGGCCGCGGTCAGCGTGATCAACCTGGTGCCGGTGGCCGGTTGGGCGCTGTTGTGGCGGCCCAGCGGCGCGGACCTGTTCGCCAACTTCCTCTTCTCGGTGGTCACCCTCGTCTTCTCGATGGTGATCGGCAGCTGGATCATCCGGATCATCGAACAGAGCTGGGAGCGGGCCGAGCTGATCGCCGAACTCGACGCCAGCCGTCACGAGATCTCCCGCCTCTCGGCCGCGCACGGCGCCCTCGCCGAGCGGGAGCGCATGGCCCGCGAGATCCACGACACCCTCGCGCAGGGGTTCACCAGCCTGCTGATGCTGATCCAGGCGGTGGAGGCCGAACTCGACGACGACGTCCCGCAGGCCCGCCGCCATCTGGCGCTGATGGACGAGACGGCCCGGCAGAACCTCGCCGAGGCCCGCGCCCTGGTCGCCGGTGCCGCGCCCGCGGACCTCGACGGCAGCTCCCTCCCGGACGCCCTGCGCCGCCTGGCCGCCCGCCACGGGGCGTCGCTGGAGGTGAACGGCCCCGTACGCCCGCTGCCCGCCGCTCCCGAGGTGGTGGCCCTGCGCTCCTGCCAGGAAGCCCTGGCCAACGCCCGTAAACACGCGGGGAGTTCGGCGGCAGTGGGCATCGCGCTGGCATACTCCGACGACGCGCTCACCGTGTCCGTACGGGACGACGGCTGCGGCTTCGACCCCGGCGCCCCCTGCGACGGCTACGGTCTGGCGGGGCTGCGGGCCCGGGCCGGCGAGGTCGGCGGAACGGCGCGGATCCGCAGCGCACCGGGCGTCGGCACGACGGTGACGGTCAGCCTGCCCGTATCACTGGCCGTATCACCGGGGAGGAGCTCATCGTGATCCGGATCGTCCTGGCCGACGACCACCCCGTCGTACGGGAGGGCCTACGGGCGATGCTCAGCGCCGAGCCGGACCTGGAGGTCGTCGGCGACGCGGCGAGCGGACCGCAGGCAGAGGCGCTCGCGGCCGAACTCCGGCCCGACATCGTGCTGATGGATCTGCGGATGCCGGGCGGCGGGGGCGTGGACTCCATCGTGCGGATGGGCGAGGCGGGGCTGCCGTGCCGGGTGATCGTCCTGACGACGTACGAGACGGACCGGGACATCCTGCGGGCGGTGGAGGCCGGCGCGGCGGGTTATCTGCTCAAGGACATGCCCCGGGCGGAACTGGCGGAAGCGGTGCGGGCGGCTGCGCGCGGCGAGACGGTGCTGGCGCCCTCGGTGGCGGCCCGGCTGGTCGACCAGCTGCGCAGCAAGCCGGAGCGGCCGCGGTTGTCCGAGCGGGAGGCGGCGGTGTTGCGGTTGGTGGCGGAGGGGTGCACGAACGCGGAGATCGGGCGGCGGTTGTTCATCGGCGAGTCGACGGTGAAGACCCATCTGCTGCGGGCCTTCGGGAAGCTGGGGGTGGACGACCGGACTGCGGCGGTGACGAGTGCGATGCGGTTCGGGCTGCTCGACTGAGTTTTCCTCGCCCCCCCGACCCCCGCTTTCGGCCTGAACGGCCTCGTCCTCAAACGCCGGACGGGCTTAAAGATCAAGCCCCGGCCGGTGAAATTCAGCCCCTCCGGCGTTTGAGGAGCGGGGGTCCGGGGGCTGGCCCCCGGTACGGGACGGGTAGGGGCGGCGGGGCGAAACCCCTCAGCCCAGCCGGGCTTCCAGCTCCGCCACGATCTCGTTCACGCCGACCGCAGCCTGCTCACCGGACTCCATGTCCTTGAGCTGGACGACACCTTCGGCGAGGTCACGCTCCCCGGCGACGATCGTGTAGCGCGCGCCACTGCGGTTGGCGTTCTTCATCGCGCCCTTGAGCCCCTTGGCCCCGTAGGAGAAGTCCGCGGCGATGCCCAGCTTGCGCAGCTCGGTGACCTTGGCGAACAGGACGCGACGCGCCTCCTCGCCGAGCGGCACCGCGAACACGCTGGTCGTGGAGGGAAGTTCGAGCTCGACACCCTCCGCCTCCAGGGCGAGCACCGTGCGGTCGACACCCAACGCCCAGCCGACCGACGGAAGGGCCGGACCGCCGATCATCTCCGACAGGCCGTCGTAGCGGCCGCCGCCACCCACCGCGGACTGCGAGCCCAGACCGTCGTGGACGAACTCGAAGGTCGTACGGGTGTAGTAGTCCAGGCCGCGCACCAGCTTCGGGTCGTCCTCGAAGGCCACGCCCGCCGCCGTGATCAGCTCGCGGACCTCCTCGTGGTACGCCTTGCACGCGTCGCAGAGGTAGTCGCGCAGCATCGGGGCTTCGCCCAGCTGCTTCTGGACCGACTCGCGCTTGTCGTCCAGGACGCGCAGCGGGTTGATCTCGGCGCGGCGAAGGGTGTCCTCGTCGAGGTCCAGGCCCCGCAGGAAGTCCTGGAGGGCGGCCCGGTACACCGGACGGCACTCCTTGTCGCCCAGGCTGTTGAGCAGGATCCGGAAGTTGCTCAGCCCCAGCGAGCGGTACGCCTGGTCCGCCAGGATGATCAGCTCGGCGTCCAGCGCCGGGTCCTCCGCACCGATCGCCTCCGCGCCGACCTGCGAGAAGTGCCTGTAACGGCCCTTCTGGGGGCGCTCGTAGCGGTAGTAGGAGCCCGAGTACCAGAGCTTGACGGGCAGGTTGCCCAGCTTGTGCAGGTTGGCCTCCAGCGCCGCGCGCAGCACGGAGGCGGTGCCCTCGGGGCGCAGGGCGAGCCTGTCGCCGCCCTTGGTCTCGAAGGCGTACATCTCCTTGGTCACGATGTCGGTGGACTCGCCGACACCGCGGGCGAACAGCTCCACGCTCTCGAAGCCGGGGGTCTCGATGTAGCCGTAACCGGAGTTGCGCAGCGGCGCGGCGATCGCCTCACGGACCGCCAGGTACTTGGCGCTGTCCGGGGGGATCAGGTCGTACGTGCCCTTGGGGGCCTTGAAGGTGCTCACGGAAAGTCTCGTCACATTCCTCGTCGGGGAGCGTCCACGCTCCCGAGGCCGGCGGCCACCTGCCGCAGATACGGGTTGGTGGCGCGCTCCTGGCCGATGGTCGTCTGGGGGCCGTGGCCGGACAGCACCACGGTCGAGTCCTCGAGCGGCAGGCACACGCGGGCCAGCGAGTCGAGCATCTCGGCCATGTCACCGCCGGGCAGGTCGGTGCGTCCGATGGAGCCGGCGAAGAGCAGATCCCCGGAGAAGAACACAGAGGGGATCTCCGTGGTCTCGGGCATCTGGAAGGTCACCGACCCCTTGGTATGGCCGGGCGCATGCGCGACGGAGAACTCCAGACCCGCGAGCGCCAGCTTCGCGCCGTCGGTCAGCTCCTTGACGTCGTCGGGCTCCCCCACCGTCAGCTCGCCCATCAGCTGCATGCCGATGGAGCGGCCGAGCGCCCTCTCCGGGTCCGCCATCATGTAGCGGTCCTCGGGGTGGATCCAGGCCGGTACGTCGTGCGCGCCGCACACCGGGACGACCGAGGCCACATGGTCGATGTGGCCATGGGTGAGGACGACCGCGACGGGCTTGAGCCGATGCTTCTTCAGCGCTTCCTCGACTCCTTGGGCGGCCTGATGGCCCGGGTCGATGATCACGCACTCCTCACCGGCGGCGGGGGCGACGAGATAACAGTTCGTCCCCCAGGCCCCGGCGGGGAACCCGGCAATGAGCACGATCGTCCTTCGTTGTGTCGATACGGGCGGCTGCTGCTGACCTCAGAGCCTACCGGCGCTGCCGATTCCTCAGCGAACCCATATACGGTACGGGGCACACGCAGGCGGTCGGCTCACAAGACACACGCGTACCGGTCGACGTACGAGACGCATGAGGAGAGAACCCGGTGGTCACCCAGGAACAGCGCAAGCGGCAGCTCGCCCGGGAGAAGTTCTTGCGCCAGCAGCAGCGGCGCACGGCCGCGCGGCGCAAGGCGCGCATGCGCAACTCCGTGATCGCATCGGTGCTCGGTGTGGTCGTCATCGGCAGTGTGGCGCTCTACACGACCGGGGTACTCAAGGGCGACAAGGGCGACGACAAGGCCAACGCGAGTTCGCAGACGTCCCCGAGTGCCGCCGCGACCAGCAAGGCGCCCGACCCGTGCGCGAAGCCGGCCAAGGGCTCGGTGAAGAAGCTGAGCTGGAAGAAGGAGCCGGCGTTGACCATCGACAAGTCGGCGAAGTACACGATGGATCTCGCCACGACGTGCGGTGACATAGCCATCGCGCTGAAGGCGTCGGCGGCGCCGCACACCGTCAACTCGTTCAACTTCCTCGCCGCCCAGGGCTACTTCGACCACACCAAGTGCCACCGGCTGGTCCCCCAGGGCATCTACGTGCTGCAGTGCGGCGACCCGACGGGCACCGGCACCGGCGGTCCGGGCTACACGATCCCGGACGAGAACCTCAAGGACAAAAGCCTCAAGGGGCAGGTGTACCCGGCGGGCACGGTCGCCATGGCCAACCAGTACAACGCGCAGACGAAGCAGGGCCGCAACACCGGCGGCAGCCAGTTCTTCCTGGTCTACCAGGACAGTCCGCTGCCGCCCGACTACACCCCGTTCGGCACGATCTCCGCGTCGGGCATGAAGGTTCTCAAGAAGATTGCCGCCGCGGGCGCCCAGCCCGCCGACCCCGCGACGCAGAACACGGCACCCAATGCGACCGTGGTGATCAACAAGGCGACGGTCAGCAAATCCTGACCGTCAAGTGCGAAATTTCGGTCGCGCGGGATGCGGACAGGCAACCCGCCGGTCGCCTATGTTGGCCGTGACGAAACTGTGGACGATGCCCGGGGGCACTGAGGCCCCTTGCAGGCATCATGTGGAGGAGGCGCTGTGAGCAGCGACCCGTGGGGCCGCGTCGACGAGACGGGGACCGTGTACGTGCGTACGGCCGACGGCGAGCAGGTCGTCGGTTCCTGGCAGGCGGGCTCCCCCGAGGAGGCGCTGGCCTATTTTGAGCGCAAGTACGAGGGCCTGGTTGTCGAGATCGGCCTCCTCGAGAAGCGAGTGAAGACCACCGACCTGTCCGCGAAGGACGCGCAGACCGCCATCGACCACATCCGCGAGCAGGTCGACGCGCACCACGCGGTCGGCGATCTGGACGCCCTGCGGACGCGGCTGGACAAGCTGGTCGCGACGGTCGAGGCGCGCCGTGAGGAGCGCAAGCAGCAGCGCGCGAAGCAGTCCGACGAGGCGCGGAACGCCAAGGAGGCCCTGGTCACCGAGGCGGAGCAGCTGGCCCAGTCCGACCAGTGGCGGGCGGCCGGTGAGCGGCTGCGCTCGCTGGTGGACACCTGGAAGGGGCTGCCGCGGCTGGACCGCAAGTCGGACGACGAGCTGTGGCACCGTTTCTCGCACGCCCGGTCGGCGTTCTCCAAGCGCCGCAAGGCGCACTTCGCTTCGCTGGACGCGCAGCGCGAGGACGCCCGCAAGGCCAAGGAGCGGCTGGTCGCCGAGGCCGAGGCGCTGTCCGGCTCGACGGACTGGGGTCCCACGGCCGCGCGCTACCGCGAGCTGATGACGGAGTGGAAGGCCGCGGGCCGCGCCCAGCGCGAGCACGAGGACGACCTGTGGAACCGCTTCCGCGGCGCCCAGGACGTGTTCTTCGCCGCCCGGAGCTCGGTCTTCGCCGAGCGGGACGCCGAGCAGTCGGAGAACCTGAAGCTGAAGGAGGAGCTGGCCGAGGAGGCCGAGAAGATCCTCCCGGTAACGGACCTCAAGGCGGCGCGCGCCGCGTTCCGCTCGGTCAACGAGCGCTGGGAGGCCATCGGCCACGTACCGCGGGACGCGCGGCCGAAGGTCGAGGGCCGGATGCACGCCGTCGAGCGGGCCATCCAGGAGGCCGAGGAGACCGAGTGGCGCCGGACGAACCCGGAGGCACGCGCGCGTGCCGAGGGTCTGACCGGTCAGCTCCAGGCCGCCGTGGACAAGCTGAAGGGCCAGATCGAGCAGGCCAGGGCTCAGGGCAACAACGCCAAGGCCGACAAGCTTGAGCGCGAGCTGGAGGGCCGCCAGGCACTTCTGGACCAGGCACTGAAGGGCCTGCAGGAGTTCGGCGGCTGACGCCTGTTGCATGGAGAAGGGGCCCGTACCGCGAGGTACGGGCCCCTTCTCGTCGTGGGACCGGTTCTACGACCTCTACGACCTACTGCGGGCCGAGGTCACGCGGTACACGTCGTAGACGCCCTCCACGCCACGCACCGCCTTCAGGACATGGCCGAGATGCTTCGGGTCGCCCATCTCGAAGGTGAAGCGGGAGGTGGCCACGCGGTCGCGGGAGGTCTGGACGGCCGCGGAGAGGATGTTGACGTGCTGGTCGGACAGGACGCGGGTGACATCGGAGAGGAGCCGGGAGCGGTCCAGGGCCTCGACCTGGATGGCGACCAGGAAGACCGAGGACTGGGTGGGCGCCCACTCGACCTCGAGGATGCGCTCGGGCTCGCGGGACAGTGACTCCACGTTGACGCAGTCGCTGCGGTGAACCGATACTCCGCTACCGCGCGTGACGAAGCCGATGATGGGGTCGCCGGGGACGGGCGTACAACAGCGGGCCAGTTTGACCCACACGTCCTCGACGCCCTTGACGATGACGCCCGGGTCGGCGCTGGAGCGGCGCTTGCGGCTGCGGCTGCGGGTCGGCGGGACCGACTCGTCGATCTCCTCGGTGGCCGCCTCCTCGCCGCCGAGCGCGGAGACGAGCTTCTGCACGACGTTCTGCGCGGAGACATGGCCCTCGCCGATCGCCGCGTACAGCGCGGAGATGTCCGGGTAGCGCATCTCGTGCGCCAGCGTGACGAGCGAGTCGCCGGTGAGGATGCGCTGGATCGGCAGGTTCTGTTTGCGCATGGCGCGGACGATGGCGTCCTTGCCCTGCTCGATCGCCTCGTCGCGGCGCTCCTTGGAGAACCAGGCGCGGATCTTGTTGCGGGCGCGCGGGGATTTGACGAAGCCCAGCCAGTCGCGGGAGGGCCCCGCGCCGGCCGCCTTCGACGTGAACACCTCCACCAGGTCGCCGTTGTCGAGGGTCGATTCCAGCGGTACGAGACGGCCGTTGACCCGCGCTCCTATCGTCCGGTGGCCGACCTCGGTGTGGACCGCGTACGCGAAGTCCACCGGCGTCGCCCCGGCGGGGAGCGCTATGACGTCGCCCTTCGGGGTGAAGACGAAGACCTCGTTGCGTGAGAGGTCGAAGCGCAGGGACTCCAGGAACTCGCCCGGGTCCTCGGTCTCCTTCTGCCAGTCGAGGAGCTGGCGCAGCCACGCCATGTCGTTGAGGTGGTCGTCCTTGCCGCCGCCCTTGGGGGCGTCCGAACGCACCTTGGAGGCGCCGGCGACGGCCTCCTGCTTGTACTTCCAGTGCGCGGCGATGCCGTACTCGGCGCGGCGGTGCATGTCGAAGGTGCGGATCTGCAGCTCGACGGGCTTGCCGTTGGGGCCGATGACCGTCGTGTGCAGCGACTGGTACATGTTGAACTTGGGCATCGCGATGTAGTCCTTGAACCGGCCGGGGACCGGGTTCCATCGCGCGTGCACGGTGCCGAGGGCGGCGTAGCAGTCGCGGACCGTGTCGACGAGGACACGGATGCCCACCAGGTCGTAGATCTCCGCGAAGTCGCGCCCGCGGACGATCATCTTCTGGTAGACGCTGTAGTAGTGCTTCGGCCGACCGGTCACGGTCGCCTTGATGCGTGCGGCCCGCAGATCCTGCTGCACCTCGTCGGTCACTATGGCGAGGTACTCGTCGCGCTTGGGCGCCCGCTCGGCGACGAGCCGCACGATCTCGTCGTACATCTTGGGGTAGAGGATCGCGAAGGCGAGGTCCTCCAGCTCCCACTTGATGGTGTTCATGCCCAGGCGATGGGCGAGCGGCGCATAGATCTCGAGGGTCTCGCGCGCCTTCTTCTCCTGCTTCTCGCGCTTGAGATAGCGCATGGTGCGCATGTTGTGCAGGCGGTCGGCGAGCTTGATGACCAGGACGCGGGGGTCCTTGGCCATGGCGACGACCATCTTGCGCACGGTCTCGGCCTGCGCGGCCTCGCCGAACTTGACCTTGTCCAGCTTGGTGACGCCGTCGACGAGCAGGGCGACCGAGTCGCCGAAGTCGCGGCGGAGCTGGTCGAGGCCGTACTCGGTGTCCTCGACGGTGTCGTGCAGCAGGCCGGCCATGAGCGTGGCCGGATCCATCCCGAGCTCGGCGAGGATGGTGGTCACGGCGAGCGGATGAGTGATGTAAGGATCGCCGCTCTTGCGCTTCTGGCCGCGGTGCCAGCGCTCGGCGACCTGGTAGGCCTTCTCTATCTGCCGCAGCGTCGACGTCTCGATCTTCGCGTCGTTGCTGCGCACTATCCGCAGCAACGGCTCCAGGACCGGGTTGTACGGGTTGGAGCGCTGGACGCCGAGGCGGGCGAGGCGGGCGCGGACGCGGTTGGAGGAGCCGGAGCGGGTGGGCTGGCCGGTGTTGGGGCGGACCGCAGGGGAGGACGTGGGCCGCTCGGGTGGCGCGGGCTTGGGGCGCGACTGCTCGGCCGACTTGTCGACGGGCGCGGACTGGGCGTGCTCGACCGGCCCGCGGCTGTCGTTCTTCGCGTGCGGTGCGTTCGGCGCTGGCTTGGCCGCGGCGGCCGAGGCGGACTCGGGCTTGGCGGCGGTCAGGTGCTGGGCCTCGTCTGGCAAGAGGACTCCTCGTGCGCGATCCGGGTCCCCCGGTCAGGCTCCGGAGACCCCATGGTAGCGATCCTGGGCCGCAGGATCGCCTTCAGGCCAATGTGAGGACGGTCTACCGAAGAAACACAAGTGGCTGCTGCCGGATTCCGGGGGGCGACTTCGGGGTGATCCGGGGGTGTCCTGCGGGTGGCCGGGTTACCTCATGCGTGTACTCGCGGGGCCATGCGCAGGAAGAGCAGACCGACGCTTGCACCGGAGCGGGTCTTCGCAGCACGGCCTGCCGGGAGAAGGGTTGCGCGCCATGGGCACCGGCGGAGCGAAACCCTGCGCGGGGAGAGCAGGACGGGCGACTACGCCGGAGCCACTGCCCCCAGCAAACGTCCACCGTCCGGCCCGGCAAAAGACGGACGGCCCCGGATGCCCGTGGGGCGCAACCCTGCGCCGGGAGAGCAGGCCGCCGGGCGACCACACCGGAGCACGCCCCCGAGCAAACGTCCACCCTGCAGCCCTGCGAAGGACGAACGAGACCCGGACGCCCACGAGACGCCACCCTGCGCAGGCAAAGCAGGCCGGGAGCGCGGGCCACGCGGAGCACAAGCTGCGCGCTCACCTGGCGGCTGACTTGCCATACCGAAGCGCAAGCCGTCCGCCCGGCGTGGCCTTGCGTGGAGCGCAAGCCCGGCGCTTGCACGGAGCCGGGCCCTTGTCGGGGCTCGACCTTGCACAGCCCGGTCGGGGCGCGTGCCGGAAGCGGTGACGGCGCACAACATGCCCCGGCGCAGAGCACAGACCGAGCGCTCGCCCAAAGCGCGGAGCCAAGGCAGACGAACACACGAACCGCAGGCTCGTCCGCCCCTTGAGGGGAGCACAAGCCGGGCGCATACGCGGAGGCGGACCATTCAAGGGCCAGTGGGGGCGCGTGCCGGAGGCGCTGGCGGCGCACAACACATGCCCCGGCGCAGAGCGGGGCGCAGGCCGTCGGAGGAAGGGCCGTTCGGCGGGAGATGTGCGAACGGCCGTCCCGGAGGGCCGGGGCGGCCGTTCGTTGTGGATGCGTGCCGTTTGTCAGACGGTGAGCAGTGCCTCCAGCGGGGCTGAGGTGAGGGTCGGTTCCAGGCGGGCGCGGCCGCCGAGGAAGCCGAGCTCCATCAGGACCGCGAGGCCGGCGACCTCGGCTCCCGCGCGCCGGATCAGCTGGATGGAGGCCTCGGCCGTGCCGCCCGTGGCGAGGACGTCGTCGACGATCAGGATGCGGTCGTCGGCGAACAGGTCCTCGGCGTGCACCTCGATCTCCGCCGAGCCGTACTCCAGGTCGTACGCCTGGCCGAGGGTTGCTCCGGGGAGCTTGCCCGCCTTGCGTACGGGGATGAAGCCGAGGCCGGCGCGGACGGCGACCGGGGCGCCGAGGATGAACCCGCGGGCCTCCAGGCCGACGACCTTGGTGGCACCCGTGTTCACGGCGATCTCGGCGAGCGCGTCGGTGAGCGCCGTGAAGGCCGCCGGGTCCGCCAGCAGCGGGGTGATGTCCTTGAACATCACACCCGGCTCCGGGTAGTCGGCCACGTCACGAATGCGGCTGAGCAGCAGCTCCTTGATGTCGGTCATCGGCGCTTCCCGGAGGGACGCCCGCGGCCGCGGTTGCGGGAGGCCGGCTGGTTGCGCGGCCCGACGACCGCATGAGCGGCGTCCTCAGGCTCGTCGTCGTAGCGGTCGTCCGGGGTCTCGGTCTCCAGCGGCCCGCCATCCGCCGCGGCCTGGGCGCGCTTGGCGAGGACGCGCTTCTTGAGCGCCTTCATCTGGGGCTCGCGCTCCTTGAGGTCGGCGACGAGCGGCGTGGCGATGAAGATCGAGGAGTACGCACCGGCCGCGAGGCCGACGAACAGCGACAGCGAGATGTCGTTGAGCATGCCGGCGCCGAGGAAACCGCCACCGATGAACAGCAGGCCTGCAACCGGCAGCAGCGCGACCACCGTGGTGTTGATGGACCGCATCAGCGTGCTGTTGATCGAGCGGTTGGCGATGTCGCTGAACGTCCAGCGGGTCTGCTTGGTGATGTCCTTCGTCTGCTCCTTGAGGCTGTCGAAGACGACGACCGTGTCGTAGAGCGAGTAACCGAGGATCGTGAGCAGACCGATCACCGTGCCCGGCGTGACCTCGAAGCCGACGAGGGCGTAGATGCCGGTCGTGATGGTGATGTCGTGGATCAGGGCGACCAGCGCGGCGACGGCCATGCGCCACTCGAAGGCGATCGCCAGGTAGATCACCACGAGGACCATGAAGATCGCCAGGCCCTGCCAGGCCTTGGTGGCGATCTGGTCACCCCAGCTGGGGCCGACCAGGTCGGCGTTGATGTTCTCGGCGTTGACGTTCAGGTCCTTGGCGAGCTTGTCCTTGATCGCGTCGGACTTGTCCGTGTCGATGCCCGCGATCTGGATGCGCAGGCTGCCGTCGCCGAGCTTCTGGACGATCGCGTCGTGACCGGACGCGTCCTGCGCGTACCCCTCGGCCTTGGCGACCGAGGCGGTCATGTGCTTCGGGGTGGTGAAGACGGCACCGCCCTGGAACTCGATGCCCATGTTCAGGCCCCGCACCGCCAGGCCCAGGATGGCCGTGATGGTGATCAGGATCGAGATGCCGTACCAGATCTTGCGCTTGCCGACGAAGTCGTAACCGACCTCGCCACGGTGCAGTCGGGCGCCGAGGCTGCCGAGTTTCGACATCTCACGCCTCCTTCGGGTCGACGGGGGCGGAGGGACGACGAGTGCGGCGCAGCGGCGGCTTGGCGCCCAGTGCCTTCGGGTCGAGGCCCGACCACTTGTGACCGCCGTAGAAGAACTTCTTGCGGGCGAGAAGCGTCATCAGTGGCTTGGTGAACAGGAAGACGACGACCACGTCGAGCACTGTGGTCAGACCGAGCGTGAACGCGAAGCCCTGGACCTTGCCGACCGTGACGATGAACAGCACCGCGGCGGCGAGGAACGACACGAAGTCGGAGACCAGGATGGTGCGCCGGGCGCGCGGCCAGGCCCGCTCGACGGCGGGGCGCAGCGAGCGGCCCTCGCGGATCTCGTCCCGGATCCGTTCGAAGAACACGATGAACGAGTCCGCCGTGATACCGATCGCGACGATCGCACCGCAGACCGCCGGCAGGTTCAATGCGAAGCCGATGGCTTCACCGAGCAGCGACATGAGCGCATAGGTGAGGATCGCGGAGACCAGCAGCGAGGGGATCGCGATGACCGACAGGCCGCGGTAGAAGATCAGCAGGTAGATGACGACCAGTGCGAGGCCGATGGCACCGGCGATCAGACCGGCGTGCAGCTGCTCGCCGCCGAGCGCGGGCGTCACCGTGGTGACGCTGTCCTCCTTGAAGGTCAGCGGCAGCGCGCCGTACGACAGCATGTTGGCGAGGCTCTGGGCCTCCTGCTGGCTGAAGCTGCCGGTGATCTCCGCGTTGCCGCCGGTCAGCGCCTGGTTGACGGACGGGTCGGAGACGACGTTGCCGTCGAGGACGATCGCGAACTGGTTCTGCGGGGACTGGTTCTTGGCCAGCTTGCCGGTGATGTCACCGAACTTCTTGGAGCCCTTGCCCGTGAAGTCCATGGTGACGGTCCAGCCGGCGGCGGTCTGCGTGTTGAAGCGGGCTTGGGCACTCTTGACGTCGGTGCCGTCGACCTCGGCGGGGCCGAGGATGTACTTCTGCCACTGGCCCGAGGAGTTCTGGCCGCAGGCGATCGTCGGGTCGCTGGGCTTGGCGCCCCTGCCTGCGGTGGCGCGCTGCTTCTTGTTGGTGCAGTCGAGCGCGGTGTACTGCGCCTGCAGCTTGGCGGCCGCCGCGTTGCCGGACGAGCTGCTGCTCGCCGACGGGGAGGCGGAGGGGGTCTTCGCGCCGGCGGAGGCGGTGGCGCTCGGCGTCGCGCCGGCCTTCAGGGCGCCGGTGACGGCGCGGCCCTGCGTGGTGGCGGTCGCCGACGGGGTCGCGGAGGAGGACGGGGTCGACTTGCCCGTGGCCTTCTCGGTGGACTTGCCCGTGGCCTTGCCCGAGGGGCTGGTGGAGGCGCTCGGCGACGGGCTGGTCGCGGGGCCGCCGGAGATCTCGGTGGTGAGCACCGGGCGGAAGTACAGCTTGGCGGTGGTACCGACCTGCTGCCGCGCTTCCTTGGAGTTCGTGCCCTTGGGGATGTTGACGATGATGTTCTTGTTGCCCTGGGTCTGAACCTCGGCCTCCGAGACACCAAGACCATTGACGCGGTTGTTCATGATCTCGACCGCGGTGTCCATGTTGGTCTTGTTGATCGCGGACTCCTGGCCCGGCTCTGCGACCGCCCGGAGCGTGATGCTCGTACCACCGGCCAGGTCGATACCGAGACGCGGAGTGGTGTTTCCGGAGGCGAACATTCCGCCGGTGAGCGCCACGATGGCGATCAGAATGAGGGCCAGCGAGCGCCCCGGCTTGCTCTGGGCGCTCGCGCTCCGGCCCTTTTTAGGTGCTGCCACCTTCTCGTACTCCCTCTCGGGCCGCTCCGCGCCGGGTCAGCGCGGGGTCGGCCATGACTGGTGTCGGGATCCCCGTGTGCGAGATGCGCACGGCCCCGGGGCGCGCGAGGTCGGCCGCGCGCCCCTGGAGGCGACTACTTCGCCTCGGAGTCGCCCTCGGACTTCTTCGGCTCTTCGTCCGACTTGGCCTCGGCGGCCGGGGTGTCTTCGGTCGGCTCCTCGGGCGCGTCCTTCTTGTCGAGGTCGACGGACTTGTCGTCGGAGGCGGCAGCTTCGTCGGCGGAGTCGTCGGTCTCGGTGAGGGAGGAGGCGTCGTCCGGGACCAGGTCGGAGTCGGACTTCAGGTCGTGCTCGATGCCGTGCACGATGCGGTTGTACTCGTCGTCGCTGAGCACGGAACCGATGGCGTTCTTCGCGAAGAGGAGCTCGACGCCCGGGCCGGCGTCCAGGAGGACCGTGTCCTCGTTGACCTCCTTGACCGTCGCGTACATGCCCCCGATCGTGCGGACGCCGCTGCCGGGCTGCAGCTCATTGCGCATCTGGGCGGCCTGCTGCTGCTTGCGCTTGGCCGAGCGGGTCATGAGGAACATGGCCCCGATGAGCACGATGAACGGGAGGAGCATGGTGATATTCACGGGACGGAATTTCCTTCGCACGACCGCGATGGAGAGCGGCCTCATGGATGGGGGTATGTATACCGCCGACAAAGGCGGCATCGGCGGAGTCTAAGCGAGTCTCCGCGCAGGGAACAACGCTCAGCATGGCACCTGGGTTCCTGACCCGGCCAATGCCCGCGCCGTCACAAAGGCATCACGTCCCGAACAGGTCCTGTTGTCCGTTTCCGGCAGTGGCGGAGCGGGGCGGAGTGAGGCCGAGATGCGCCCATGCGGCAGGCGTGGCGACCCGGCCGCGCGGGGTGCGGGCGAGCAGGCCCTCCCGGACCAGGAAGGGCTCGGCGACTTCCTCGACGGTTTCGCGCTCCTCCCCGACCGCGACCGCGAGCGTGGACAGGCCGACGGGGCCGCCGCCGAACAGCTTGAGCAGTGCCTGAAGGACGCCGCGGTCGAGGCGGTCCAGGCCGCGGGCGTCGACCTCGTAGACCTTCAGCGCGGCTCCCGCGATGTCCCGCGTGATGATTCCGTCGGCCTTGACCTGGGCGTAGTCCCGCACCCGGCGCAGCAGGCGGTTGGCGATACGGGGTGTGCCGCGGGAGCGGCCGGCGATCTCGGCGGCGCCCTCGGCCTGGATCTCGACGTCGAGCAGGTTCGCCGAGCGGTGGATGACGCGCTCCAGTTCGGCGGGCTCGTAGAACTCCATGTGTGCGGTGAAGCCGAAGCGGTCGCGCAGCGGGGGCGGCAGCAGTCCCGCGCGCGTGGTGGCGCCGACCAGCGTGAACGGGGGCAGTTCGAGCGGGATGGCGGTGGCGCCGGGGCCCTTGCCGACGATGACGTCGACGCGGAAGTCCTCCATCGCCATGTACAGCATCTCCTCGGCGGGCCGGGACATGCGGTGGATCTCGTCGAGGAAGAGGACCTCGCCCTCCTGGAGGGAGGAGAGGATCGCGGCGAGATCGCCTGCGTGCTGGATGGCGGGGCCGGAGGTGATGCGGATCGGGGCGCCCATCTCGGCCGCGATGATCATCGACAGGGTGGTCTTGCCGAGGCCCGGGGCGCCGGAGAGCAACACGTGGTCGGCGGTGGCGCCACGCGCGCGTGCGGCGCGCAGGACCAGGTCGAGTTGCTCACGGACCTTCTCCTGGCCGATGAACTCGTCCAGGTCCTTGGGGCGCAGGGCCGCCTCGACGGCCTGGTCCTCACGGTCGGCGACAGAGCCCACCAGCCGCTCGGGGCCGGGGGCGTCGGTCGGGTCGTCCCAGTTCACTGAGATCTCTCCTCACTGGGGTGGCGCAGGTGGGTCAGCGGGCACGGTTGAGGGTCTGCAGGGCCGCCTTCAGCAGCTGACCGACCTGGGGCGTGCCCCCGGCCGCCTCGGCCTGCGGTGCTACGGCGGACACGGCCTCGTCGGCCTCTCGGGTGGCGTACCCGAGGCCGATGAGGGCGGCGTGCAGCTGATCGCGCCAGCCCTGGGTGACCGGGGCGCCGACCACCGGGGCTCCGATCGGCTCGCCGAGCCGGTCCTTGAGCTCCAGCAGCAGCTTCTGGGCGCCCTTCTTGCCGATGCCCGGGACGGCGATGAGGGCCTTCTCGTCGCTCGTGGACACCGCCCGGCGCAGGGCGTCCGGCGTGTGCACGGCCAGCATCGCCTGCGCCAGCCGCGGGCCGACTCCGCTGGCCGTCTGCAGCAGTTCGAACACCTGGCGCTCGTCGTCGTCCACGAAGCCGTAGAGCGTCAGCGAGTCCTCCCGTACGACCAGGGAGGTGGCGAGCTTGGCCGGCTGGCCGAGACGGAGCGTGGAGAGCGTGTTCGGCGTGCACTGCACGGCCATGCCGACACCGCCGACCTCGACCACGGCGGCGTCGGGGGCGAGTGCGGCGACCGTGCCGCTCACGAAGGCGATCATGCCGTACGGCCTTTCGTTGCGTTGGCTGCGTGCAGGGCGACCGCCTGCTGGAGTCGGTTCTGGGCGGGGGCGCGCCAGATGTGGCAGATGGCGAGCGCGAGGGCGTCGGCCGCGTCGGCCGGTTTCGGGGGTGCGTCGAGCCGGAGCAGACGCGTCACCATGGCGCCGACCTGAGCCTTCTCCGCTCGCCCGCTGCCGGTGACGGCGGCCTTGACCTCGCTGGGGGTGTGCAGGGCGACGGGGAGGCCGCGGCGGGCGGCGCACAGCATGGCGACGGCGCTGGCCTGGGCGGTGCCCATCACGGTCCGTACGTTGTGCTGGCTGAACACCCGCTCCACGGCGACGACTTCGGGCCGGTGTTCGTCCAGCCACTGCTCGATGCCCTGCTCGATGGCGACGAGGCGCTGCCCCAACTCGGCGTCCACGGGCGTACGTACGACACCGACGCCCACCATGGTGAGCGGCCGGCCCGCGACCCCCTCGACCACGCCGACGCCGCATCGCGTGAGCCCAGGGTCCACCCCCAACACCCGCACGCGCCCCTCCCCTCAGTGATCTTCGACTTCCACGCCAGGCTAGCCGCTGCCACCGACAACGGCGGCGGGCCGGTGGGACGTGTTGTCCCACCGGCCCGCCGAAACCGCTTCGTTCGCGGCAGCGTTACGCGTCGACCTTCTCCATGACCTCGTCGCTGACGTCGAAGTTGGCGAAGACGTTCTGCACGTCGTCGCTGTCCTCGAGCGCGTCGATCAGCTTGAAGATCTTCTTGGCGCCCTCCTCGTCCAGTTCGACCTGGACGGACGGCACGAAGCTGGAGTCGGCGGAGTCGTAGTCGATCCCGGCGTCCTGGAGGGCGGTGCGGACCGCGACCAGATCGGTGGCCTCGCTGATGACCTCGAAGGACTCACCGAGGTCGTTGACCTCCTCGGCGCCCGCATCCAGGACGGCACCCAGGACGTCGTCCTCGGTCAGCTCGCCCTTGGGGACGATGATGACGCCCTTGCGGCTGAACATGTACGACACGGAGCCCGGGTCGGCCATGTTGCCGCCGTTGCGGGTCATGGCGACGCGGACGTCGGAGGCGGCGCGGTTGCGGTTGTCGGTGAGGCACTCGATGAGCACCGCGACGCCGTTCGGGCCGTAGCCCTCGTACATGATCGTCTCGTAGTCGGCGCCACCGGCCTCGAGACCGCCGCCGCGCTTGATCGCGGAGTCGATGTTCTTGTTCGGCACCGACTGCTTCTTGGCCTTCTGCACGGCGTCGTACAGCGTCGGGTTGCCTTCGAGGTCGACACCGCCCATACGCGCAGCGACCTCGATGTTCTTGATCAGCTTCGCGAAGAGCTTGCCGCGCTTGGCGTCGATCACGGCCTTCTTGTGCTTCGTCGTGGCCCATTTAGAGTGGCCGGACATCTGCCTGTCTCCTTCGCGTAACCCATCTATGAACGAACGCCAGAGATCCTACAAGGACTCCGGCGTTACTCCGCTGTCCGGTTCGCGCGCACCATGTCGACGAACAGGGAGTGCACGCGGTGGTCGCCGGTCAGTTCCGGGTGGAACGACGTGGCGAGCGCGTTGCCCTGGCGGACCGCGACGATGTGGCCGTCGTGGTCGGCGAGCACCTCGGTCTCGGCGCCGACGGACTCCACCCAGGGGGCGCGGATGAAGACGCCCTCTACAGGATCGCCCTCGACGCCCCGGACGTCGACCGCCGCTTCGAAGGACTCGTTCTGCCGTCCGAAGGCGTTGCGGCGCACGATCATGTCGATGCCGCCGATGGTCTCCTGGCCCGAGCGCGGGTCGAGGATCTTGTCGGCGAGCATGATCATGCCCGCGCAGGTGCCGTAGACGGGCATTCCGTCACGCACGCGCGCGCGTAGCGGGTCCATCACGCCGAAGAGTACGGCCAGCTTGGAGATGGTGGTGGACTCGCCGCCGGGGATGACGAGGCCGTCCACCTCGGCGAGCTCCTCGGGGCGCCGCACCGGCCTGGCCACGGCGTCGGCCGCGGCCAGGGCGATGAGGTGCTCCCGTACGTCGCCCTGGAGAGCCAGGACACCTATGACGGGGGTGTTCATGTGATCCAGTGCCTTACCAGCCGCGGTTGGCGTAGCGCTCGGCCTCGGGGAGGGTGTCGCAGTTGATGCCGACCATGGCCTCGCCGAGGTTGCGGGACGCGTCCGCGATGATCTTCGGGTCGTCGTAGAAGGTGGTCGCCTTGACGATGGCGGCGGCGCGCTTGGCCGGGTCGCCGGACTTGAAGATGCCGGAGCCGACGAAGACGCCCTCGGCGCCGAGCTGGCGCATCAGGGCCGCGTCGGCCGGGGTGGCCACACCGCCGGCGGAGAACAGCACCACGGGGAGCTTGCCGAGCTCGGCGACCTCCTTGACCAGCTCGTACGGGGCGCGCAGGTCCTTGGCGGCGGCGTACAGCTCGTTGTTGTCGAAGCCGCGCAGCTTGGCGATCTCGTTCTTGATCTGGCGCAGGTGGCGGACGGCCTCGACGACGTTGCCGGTGCCGGCCTCGCCCTTGGAGCGGATCATGGCCGCGCCCTCGGCGATACGGCGCAGGGCCTCGCCCAGGTTGGTGGCACCGCAGACGAAGGGGGTGGTGAACGCCCACTTGTCGGAGTGGTTGACCTCGTCGGCCGGGGTGAGGACCTCGGACTCGTCGATGTAGTCGACGCCGAGGGACTGCAGCACCTGGGCCTCGACGAAGTGGCCGATGCGGGACTTGGCCATGACCGGGATGGAGACGGCCTCGATGATGCCCTCGATCATGTCGGGGTCGGACATCCGGGCCACGCCGCCGTCCTTGCGGATGTCGGCCGGGACCCGCTCCAGGGCCATGACGGCGACGGCGCCCGCGTCCTCGGCGATCTTCGCCTGCTCCGGCGTGACGACGTCCATGATCACGCCACCCTTGAGCTGCTCGGCCATTCCGCGCTTCACGCGCGCGGTGCCGGTCTCGGGGGCCTGGTTTTCGGAGAGCGTGCTGGACACGGGTTGACCTCACTGAAGTGAAAGAGGGCTTCTGCAAGCACCGAGGAAACGTGAGTGGGCCAGTCCACAGCAAGGGCCAATGAGAAGCCGGTGGATCCTTTTCTCCTCCGGCGCCTCCTCGACCGGCGTCAGTCGGAGTTCTCCCACACGAGGACCCCCGGCCCGTCCGGCGTCAGAACCGGCACCCACGCCTCGTCCGCCTCGGCCAGTCGCGACTCGTCCAGCACCAAGGGCGCGGGATACAGGTCGTCCCGGTTCGAGGAGCCGTAGACATGCAGGGCGACCGCGCCCCGCAGTCGCTCCAGCAGAGCCGGAGGCCAGGTCAGGCCCTGGGCGCCCGCCCCCTGCAGCTCGCCCGCGAAGATGTCCTTCAGCTCCTCGTCGAGGCCTCTTCCCGGCACCGGGAGCAGCTAGCCCTCCAGCTCGTACGGTACGCAGCCGTGGCCGCCGCCCTGGATCTCGTAGACCACCCCGGTCGGCGCTGCCACGATGACGAAGGCCGTCCCGTTGTCGTTGCCCTCGAGGTCGAGGAAGAGGCGGCGCTTCCCGTCATCCATGGCCGGCGGTCCCCTAGGCCGCGCGGTCGGCCAGTGCCGCCGGTGGCTCGTCGTCCATCTCGAAGGCCATCGGGAAGGGGGCGTGGCCGGCCAGGCGGAACCAGCGGACCTTGCGGTGTTCGCGCAGCCGGCGGGCCGCGCCCACGGCGTCGTTGTGGAAGCGGCGGGCCATCGGGACCCGGCGTACGGCCTCGGTGAGCTCGTGGGCGGCCGCTTCCCCGCCGGGTGCCTCGCGGACCGCCTCCACCTGGGCTGCCTCCGCGAAGACGGCCCGCAGTGCCTGGCTCAACTCGCTCTCGGCGACCTCCCGTTGCTCCTCCTCGGCCTGCCGGGCGGCGTGCGCCGCCTCGTACAGGACGATCGACGCCGCCGGGTCGAGGACTCCGGAGGTGGCGAGTTCCTGGGCCACGGAGGCCCTGCGCAGCAGCTGTGCGTCGAGCGCGGCCCGTGCGGCGTCGATGCGGGCGTGCAGCCGGTCCAGACGGCCCGCCGTCCAGCTCAGGTACAGGCCGATCGCCAGGAGGGCGACGAGGATCCAGATGAGGGTTGCGGTCACGGGCGGCAAGGTTACGCGCCGCTGGTTCGCCGGATGACGTGCGGGGCGTTGGCGTCACCGGGTCAGGGGCTGCCGCCCCCGAACCCCCGCTTCGGCCCTGAACGGGCCTCGTCCTCAAACGCCGGACGGGCTGAGAATTCCTGACCGGCGTTCGAAGGAAACCCTCAGTCCCGTGCCAGACCCAACCGCGACCGAAGGCCCGGTCCCCGCTCGTCCTCCGAGGCCGCCACCGCAGCGGCTCCCGCCGTCACCGTCTCGTACACCGACAGGATGTCCGCTCCCACGGTCGACCAGTCGAAGCGTCGTACGTGGGCGCTCCCCCGCTCCCGCAGCTCGGCCCGGCGTTCCGGGTCCGCCAGCAGCCGCAGGGCCGCCTCGGCCAGTGCGTCGGAGTCCTCGTTGGCGAACAGCTCGCCCGCCGCGCCCTGGTCCAGGACCTGGGCGAAGGCGTCCAGGTCGGAGGCGAGCACGGGGGCGCCCGCGGACATGGCCTCGACGAGGATGATGCCGAAGCTCTCGCCCCCGGTGTTCGGCGCCACGTACAGGTCGACGCTGCGCAGGAAACGGGCCTTGTCCTCGTCGCTGACCATGCCGAGGAACTGCACGCGCGGGCGCAGTTCGGCGGGCAGCGACTCCACCGCCTCCTCCTCGTCCCCGCGCCCGGCGACCAGCAGCCGGGTCTGCGGGCGCTCGGCGAGGATCCTGGGCAGCGCCTTCATGAGCACTGGCAGACCCTTGCGGGGCTCGTCGATGCGGCCGATGAAGCCGATGGTGTCGCCCTGCCACTGGGCCTTGGGCTTGGCCCGGGCGAAGAAGTCGACGTCGACGCCGTTCGGGATGACGACCGCGTCGCCGCCGAGGTGTTCGACGAGCGTGCGGCGGGCGTACTCGCTCACCGCGATCCGGGCGCTGATCTTCTCCAGGGCCGCCTGGAGGATCGAATAGGCGGCGATCATGGCCCGCGAGCGCGGGTTGGAGGTGTGGAAGGTGGCCACTATCGGGCCGGACGCCGCCCAGCAGGTCAGCAGGCCCAGCGACGGCGAGGTCGGCTCGTGGATGTGGACGACGTCGAACTCGCCGTCGTGCAGCCAGCGCCGGACGCGGGCGGCGCTCAGGAAGCCGAAGTTCAGCCGGGCCACCGAGCCGTTGTACGGCACCGGGACCGCGCGGCCGGCCGAGACGACGTACGGCGGCAGGGGCGTGTCGTCGTCGGCGGGAGCCAGCACCGAGACCTCGTGGCCCAGGCGGATGAAGTAGTCGGCGAGGTCGCGGATGTGGAACTGGACGCCGCCCGGCACGTCCCAGGAGTACGGGCAGACGATGCCGATCCTCACGACGTGCCCTTCTCGGGAGCCGGGGGTTTCTTCGCAGGATCGAGGTCCTTGAGCCACAAGCGCTGCAGCATGTGCCAGTCCTCCGGATGGTCGGCGATCCCGGTGGCGAAGGCATCGGCCAGCGCCTGTGTCATGACAGACGTCTTTTCGGCCCTGCTACCTGTCTCGGGTACCTCGACCGGCGGATGCACACGCCCCTGCATCACCGGCGAGTCGTCGTACCAGAGGGTGACCGGCAGGAGCAGAGCGCCGGTCTGCTGGGCGAGGAGGGCGGGGCCCGCCGGCATCCGGGTGGCCTCGCCGAAGAACTCGACCTCGACGCCCGAGGACGACAGGTCGCGCTCGGCGACCAGGCAGACCAGGCCGCCGTCGCGCAGCCGCCGGGCGAGCGTGCCGAAGGCGGTGCCGCCGCTGTGCGGCAGGACCTCCATGCCGAGACCCTCACGGTAGGCGACGAAGCGGTCGTAGAGGGTCTCGGGCTTGAGGCGCTCGGCGACCGTCGTGAACGGCGTCTCGAGCTTGGTGGTGACCCAGGCGCCGGCGAGGTCCCAGTTGGCCATGTGCGGGAGCGCGAGGATGACGCCCTGGTCGGAGGCGATCCCGTCGGTCAGGTAGTGCACGTCCTTGGGGTCGAAGCCGCCCTTTATGCGCTCGGCGCTCCAGGCGGGCAGCCGGAAGGACTCCATCCAGTAGCGCAGGTACGAGCGCATGCCCGCGCGTGAGAGCTCGGCGAGGCGCTCGGGGCTCGCGTCGGGCACCACGCGCGCGTAGTTGCTCTCCAGGCGCTGCACGCCCTTGCCGCGCTGCTTCCAGGCGAGGTCGGCGATGGAGCGGCCGAGTCGCACGGCGACCGGCTCCGGGAGCTTCTTGACGGTGCCCCAGCCAAGGCCGTACAGCGCGTCCGTCAGCTGATCTCGGGGGCTCACTTCGCCGCCTCGCTCCCCTGGGAGGCGTTCTCCGGGGCGGCCGCCGCGGCCTCCGCCTCCGCCGACTCGCGACGGACGGTGACCACCCGCTGGATCAGCGTGACCAGGCTGCCGACGGCGACGATCCACAGCGCGACCGGCAGCAGGTACTGAATGCCCGGCACACCGAACTTGTGCAGTCCCGCGAACCCGGCCGCGACCAGCGAGATGACCAGGCGTTCGGCGCGCTCGACGAGACCGTTGACGGCGACCGGCAGGCCGATCGATTCGCCACGGGCCTTGGTGTAGGACACCACCTGGCCGCTGGCCAGGCAGAAGATCGAGACGGCGCACAGGACGTTGTCGTTGCCGCTCCCCGCGTACCAGAGGGCGAATCCGCCGAAGATCGCGCCGTCGGCGACCCGGTCGAGCGTGGAGTCCAGGAAAGCGCCCCAGCGGCTGGCGCGGCCCAGCTGGCGGGCCATGTTGCCGTCGACGAGGTCGGAGAACACGAAAAGCGTGATCACGACCGTGCCCCAGAAGAACTCGCCCCGGGGGTAGAAGACCAGCGCGCCCGCGATCACCCCGGCGGTGCCGAGGAGCGTGACCGTGTCGGGGCTGACGCCCCGGCGGATGAGAAACGCGGCGAACGGCGTGAGGACACGCGTGAAGAATGCACGCGCGTACTTGTTCAGCATGGCCTTCCCGACGGTCGGTGTGGCCGCGGCCCCTGCTGGCCTCCGGCTGGCCCATCGTAGCCACGCGCGCGCGTGTGCGACTGCCGGGCACCCGGACGGCTGCGGGGAGATCCCGTGGACGGCCCGGGCGGCGCGATCACGTCCGTCGTATGGACGCGCCGTGACGGGAGTGGAAAGCTCGAAGGACCGCGGGCGTCATCGGAGCCGCCACCGCACGCGGCCCGGCATGCCCGCGCCCACAGTGACCTCACCGTGCACGGGAGGCAAGGCCATGGGCGACAAGGCAAGCGCACACCCCGGAGCCGCCGGCAGGGCTACAGCGGCCGACCACCCCGCGTCCGTACGGAATGTGGTGCTGGTCGGCCACAGCGGATCGGGCAAGACGACACTGGTGGAAGCTCTCGCACTCACCGCGGGAGCAGTGAACCGGGCGGGCCGTGTGGAGGACGGCGGCACCGTCTCCGACTACGACGAGATCGAGCACCGGCAGCAACGCTCGGTGCAGCTCTCCCTGGTGCCGGTCGAATGGGACGGCATCAAGGTCAATCTTCTCGACACCCCCGGATACGCCGACTTCGTCGGGGAGTTGCGGGCCGGTCTGCGAGCGGCGGACGCGGCCCTTTTCGTCGTCTCGGCCTCCGACGGCGTGGACGGCTCGACCCGCATGGTGTGGGAGGAGTGCGCGGCCGTCGGCATGCCGCGGGCGATCGTGATCACCCACCTGGAGGCCGCCCGGGCGGACTTCGAGGGGATGACGCGGATCTGCGCGGAGGCCTTCGGCGGCGACGACCCCGACGCCGTGCTCCCGCTCTATCTGCCGCAGCACGGCCCGCAGGGTCCGGACGGGCACGCGCCCGTGACGGGGCTGACCGGGCTGCTGTCGCAGAAGGTCTTCGACTACTCGTCCGGCGAGCGCAAGGAGTCGGAGCCGGGCGAGGACCAGCTGCCACAGATCGAGGAGGCCCGCAACCGGCTCATCGAGGGGATCATCTCGGAGAGCGAGGACGAGACCCTCATGGACCGCTATCTGGGCGGCGAGCAGATCGACTTCAAGACGCTCGTCGAGGACCTGGAGCGGGCCGTCGCACGCGGGGTCTTCTTCCCGGTCCTGGCCGCCGCCCCCGCGGCCGAGGGCGCCCGGCAGGGCCTCGGCACCGTCGAGCTGCTCGAGCTGGTCACGGGCGGCTTCCCGACGCCGTTCGAGCACCCCACGCCCGGGGTCACCACGATCGACGGCAAGCCGCGCGAGGTGAAGGCCTGCGACACGGACGGCCCGCTGGTCGCCGAGGTCGTGCGGACGGCCTCCGACCCCTACGTCGGCCGGGTCTCCCTGGTCCGCGTCTTCTCCGGCACGCTGCGCCCCGACGAGACGGTGCACGTGTCCGGGCACGGGCTCGCGGACCGCGGGCACGAGGACCACGACGTCGACGAGCGCATCGGGGCGCTGTCCACCCCCTTCGGCAAGCAGCAGCGCACCGTGACGCACGCCATCGCGGGCGACCTGGTGTGTGTCGCGAAGCTGAACCGGGCGGAAACCGGCGACACCCTCTCGGCCAAGGACGACCCGCTGCTCATGGAGCCGTGGCAGATGCCCGACCCGCTGCTGCCGCTCGCCATCCAGGCGCACAGCAAGGCGGACGAGGACAAGCTCTCCCAGGGTCTTTCCCGGCTCGTCGCCGAGGATCCGACCATGCGGCTGGAACAGAACCAGGACACCCACCAGGTGGTGCTGTGGTGTCTGGGCGAGGCGCACGCGGACGTCGCGCTGGAACGGCTGCGCAGCCGCTACGGCGTCCAGGTCGACGTGATCCCGCACAAGGTCTCCCTGCGGGAGACGTTCGCGAGCAAGTCGGCGGGGCGCGGCCGCCATGTGAAGCAGTCCGGCGGGCACGGTCAGTACGCGATCTGCGAGATCGAGGTGGAGCCGCTGCCGGGCGGTTCGGGCATCGAGTTCGTGGACAAGGTCGTCGGCGGCGCGGTGCCGCGGCAGTTCATCCCGTCGGTCGAGAAGGGCATAAGGGCCCAGGCCGCCAAGGGAGTTGCCGCGGGCTACCCGCTCATCGACGTCCGGGTGACCCTGCTGGACGGCAAGGCGCACTCCGTGGACTCCTCGGACGCGGCCTTCCAGACGGCCGGAGCGCTGGCGCTGCGGGAGGCGGCGGCCGACGTGAAGATCCATCTGCTGGAACCGGTGGCCGAGGTGACCGTCCTGGTGGGCGACGAGTACGTGGGCGCCGTGATGAGCGACCTGTCCGGACGGCGCGGCCGGGTGCTCGGCACGGAACAGACCACAGGAAACCGCACACTCGTGCGGGCCGAGGTGCCCGAGATCGAGATCGGACGGTACGCCGTGGACCTGCGCTCCCTCTCGCACGGCACCGCGCGCTTCAACCGCACCTACGCACGGCACGAGCCGATGCCTCCGCAGATCGCCGAAAGGATCCGTGAAGAGGCGCGCGACGCCTCGTAGTTGGCGCCGGGCGCTTCCAAGTCGCTTTTGTGGAACGCTCCCCTCCGTCGGCGGGCGGCTTCGGCCGTCCGCCGACGAATGTCAGTGCCTGCGGATACGCTGATGACCTGATCAAGCTGTCGGGCGAACACCGCGACAACCTGATCAACAGGTGTGCGGAGCAAGGAAGTCGGGAAAGCCGCAGAAGCGACGTCGGCGGCGATCGGGGGCGGGAATGACCGTTGAGAGCGGCTACGGGGACATCTTCGGCCCCCAGGTGCCCCGTACGGGCAACGAGGGGCAGACGGCGACGTTCGCGCTGGCCTCCGCGGCCTACCGGGACAACCCGGTCGCGGACATCAAGAAGGCGGACAACGAGTGGCATCAGACCACCGTCAAACCCGGCCTGAAGTGGGCGCGGATATTCCGGCCCAACCTGGGTGAGGCCTTCTCGCGGGCGGTGGTGGACCGCATGGTGGGGTCCGGCCGCAAGCCCCTCATCCAGTCCTTCGGCGCCGAGCCGCCGGTCGTCGTCGAGCACTGCCTGGCGGCGAACAACATCCGCAAGGACCGCGACAATCTGCTGACCATCGTGATGGTGCTGTGCGGCCTGCTGTTCCTGCCCGGCCTCCTGGTCTGGCTGCTGGTCTTCTCGATCCGCACCACCGTCGCCAAGCGCGACGACAAGCGGGCCGGCGCGCTGGCCACCACTCTGCTGGTGGCGGTGGGCGCCCTCGCCGTGATCTTCCTGATCCGCATGCCGTTCACGGGCTTCTGGGCCTGGTATGCGCGCGCCTCGGTGATCATGCCCGTCATCGGCTGGTTCTGGGCCAAGCAGATCTGCGAGCGCACGGCGAAGGACCTGCGCGAGCGCTGGGACAGCCTGCTGGCCGGCAGCAGCATCGGGGCCAAGGTGCCCGAGGCGGTACCGACCAGCCCGGGCGAGACCAAGGCGGACGCGCTGCGCCAGTCGCTGGCCAAGCTGAGCGCCGAGCAGCAGTCCAACTCCGTGTTCTACGCCGGTCCGAAGGGCATCCTCGGGATGGGCACCCGCTGGGGCAGCTGGCAGCTCGCCGAGGACCTGGTTCCGGCCGACCCCACCCGGGAGATCCACCCCTTCCGCAGCTGGGACGTCATCCGCTCGATCCACGACCAACTGCGCATGCTGGAGCGGAACACGCTGAACACCGGCGGCTTCCCGACCCCCTCCGTGCGGCACTGGATCGTCACGCCGATCGGCGAGGGCGCGAAGGAGGTGTCCCGGCCCGAGGGCACGGACGTGGACGCGTACCAGGTCAAGTCCCACGCGATACAGGACATCTGCAACAAGCAGCAGTTCGGCGCCGGCGACCGGCACTACCTGGGCGTGCAGTGGACGCTGTGGGACGGGCAGCTGGTCATCACGATGATGATCACGGTGACGGTGCTGCACGAGACGCTGCGCATCGAGGTCACCGGGCATGCGCTCGGTCCCGTGAACTCCCTGTTCACCAGCAAGCCCGAGGCGCCGACGAAGGAGGTCCAGAAGTCGTTCAAGCCGTGGGAGACCCGGAAGGTTGCCCTCCCTCTGGTCAACACCGACGAGGTCGTACGACTGGCCGTCCGCGCCCCGCTCTCCTGGTACCCGCCCCTGCTGAACTGGCTGGGCGGCACGATAGCCCTGCCCGAGCCCTTCGGCCTGCGGCACGCCTGGGCCGACCAGCCCTGGCGCCACCGCTTCATGGCCGACGACGCGCTGCGTGCGGCCACACCGGTGCTGCGGGTGGTGCACGCGGCGGCGATACGGGTGCTGGAGGAGAACGGCGTGGACACGGAGAAGTTCGGTACGAGGTCGGCGTTCCTGAGCACGCAGATCCAGGACCCCACGCCCAAGAAAGCGGACGTGTACGACGCATAGGGCCTACGCCGAGGGCCAGGCCTCCGCCAGCATCTTCCGGGTGTCCGCCAGCAGCTGCGGCAGTACCCTTGTGTGGCCGACGACCGGCATGAAGTTCGTGTCGCCGCCCCAGCGGGGGACGATGTGCTGGTGGAGGTGGGCCGCGATGCCGGCGCCCGCGACCGTGCCCTGGTTCATGCCGATGTTGAAGCCGTGGGCGCCCGAGGCCGTGCGCAGGGCCGTCATGGCCTGCTTGGTGAGCGCGGCGAGCTCGACGGTCTCGGCGTCCGTGAGGTCCGTGTAGTCGGCGACATGGCGGTAGGGGACGACCATGAGGTGGCCGCCGTTGTACGGGTACAGGTTGAGCACGGCGTAGACCTGCTCACCGCGCCGGACGATCAGCCCGTCCTCGTCGGACTTGGCCGGGATGGAGCAGAAGGGGCAGCCGTCGTCGGCACCGGGGCCGGTCGGCTTGTTCTCGCCCTGGATGTACGCCATCCGGTGGGGCGTCCACAGGCGCTGGAACGCGTCCTGGACCCCTACTCCCAACTGCTGCTCCGGCTCACTCGTCATGCCATGCAGCATATGGCGTCGCCCGTTCGCAGCGTGTCGGCGGGGTTGCGCGAAAAGCCCGCCGGGCCAAGCTGGGCCGGTGGACGATGACACTCGCGCAGATCGCTGGGAGCAGCGGACCGAGCTTCCGCTCGCCGTCGCGTCGCTGGCCTTCCTCGCCTCGTACGCGATCCGTGTCCTGGCACCCGGTCTGACAGACCCCGTGCAGGACCTGGCTCTCGTGGTGCTGCTGGTCTCCTGGGCATTGTTCGCCTTCAACTACGCGGTGCTCTGGCGACTGAGCGGGCAGGGGCACAGGTTCGTCCGGAAGCACTTGTTGGACACGGCCGTGCTGATCCTGCCGCTGCTGCGACCCCTTCGGATCGTCAAGGTCTACGAGGCCATGCAGCGACGGCACGGAAAGCCCCGGCTCGCGCTGCACGCGCGCGTGATCGCGTACTCCGGGCTGGCGACGGTGCTGCTCGGCTTCGCCGGTGCCCTCGCCGTCTACCAGCAGGAACGCGGCGCGAAGGGCACGTCGATGCGGACGTTCGGCGACGCCGTCTGGTGGACCTGCGAAACCCTCACCACCGTCGGCTACGGCGACATCACCCCGGTGACACCGCTGGGCCGGCTGATCGCGGTCGGGATGATGGCGATCGGTCTGGCCCTGCTGGGTGCGGTGACCGGCACCTTCGCCTCGTGGCTGCTGCAGGTCTTCGCCAGGGAGGACGACGAAAGGCCCCCGGGGATCTGACTCCCCAGGGGCCCACGACATGCCGGTTCAGACCTGCGTCCGCTCCTCCACGACCTTCGCGATCTTCGCGATGGCCTCGTCGAACGGGATGCCGTTCTCCTGCGAGCCGTCGCGGTAGCGGAAGGAGACGGAACCGGCCGACATGTCCTCGTCGCCCGCGATGACCATGAAGGGCACCTTCTGCTTCTGGGCGTTGCGGATCTTCTTCTGCATACGGTCGGAGGAGGAGTCCACCTCGACCCGCAGGCCCTGCTTCTTGGCGGCCGCGGCGAACTTCTCCAGGTACTCCACGTGCCCGTCGCCGATCGGGATGCCGACCGCCTGGACCGGGGCCAGCCAGGCCGGGAAGGCGCCCGCGTAATGCTCCAGGAGCACCGCGAAGAACCGCTCGATGGAGCCGAACAGCGCGCGGTGGATCATGACCGGGCGCTGCTTGGAGCCGTCCGGACCCGTGTACTCCAGGTCGAAGCGCTCCGGCAGGTTGAAGTCGAGCTGGATCGTCGACATCTGCCAGGTCCGGCCGATGGCGTCCTTGGTCTGGACGGAGATCTTCGGCCCGTAGAAGGCCGCGCCCCCCGGGTCGGGAACCAGGGGCAGGCCCTGCTTCTCGGCGACCTGGCGGAGGGTCTCGGTGGCCTCCTCCCAGACCTCGTCGGAGCCGACGAACTTCTCCGGGTCCTTGGTGGACAGCTCCAGGTAGAAGTCGGTCAGGCCATAGTCGCGCAGCAGACCGAGGACGAAGGTGAGCGTCTTGTCGAGCTCCTCCGACATCTGCTCACGGGTGCAGTAGATGTGCGCGTCGTCCTGGGTGAAGCCGCGGGCACGGGTCAGGCCGTGCACGACGCCCGACTTCTCGTACCGGTACACGGTCCCGAACTCGAAGAGGCGCAGCGGCAGTTCACGGTAGGAGCGGCCGCGCGCATCGAAGATCAGGTTGTGCATCGGGCAGTTCATGGGCTTCAGGTAGTAGTCCACACCCTCGTCGAGCTGCATGGGCGGGTACATGCCCTCGGCGTACCAGTCCAGGTGCCCGGACGTCTCGAAGAGCTTCCCCTTGGTCGCGTGCGGGGTGTAGACGAACTCGTAGCCCTCCTCCTCGTGCCGGCGGCGCGAGTAGTCCTCCATCACCCGGCGGATGATGCCGCCCTTGGGGTGGAAGACCGCGAGACCGGAGCCGATCTGCTCGGGGATCGAGAACAGGTCCAGCTCGGAGCCCAGCTTGCGGTGGTCGCGCTTCTCGGCCTCGGCGAGGAAGTCGAGGTAGCCCTTGAGCTCGTCCTTGGTCGGCCACGCCGTCCCGTAGATGCGCTGGAGCATGGGGTTCTTCTCGCTGCCGCGCCAGTAGGCGGCCGCGTTGCGCATCAGCTTGAACGCCGGGATGTTCCGGGTGGACGGCAGGTGGGGACCGCGGCAGAGGTCCTTCCAGCACAGCTCGCCGGTCTTGGCATCGAGATTGTCGTAGATCGTCAGCTCACCGGCGCCGACCTCGACGTCCGCGCCGTCGTCGCTGGACGCCGAGCCCTTGAGGCCGATCAGCTCCAGCTTGTACGGCTCGTCCGCCAGCTCCTCGCGGGCCGCCTCGTCGGTCACCACACGGCGGGAGAACTTCTGCCCCCGCTTCTGGATCTCCTGCATCTTCTTCTCGATGGCCTTGAGATCCTCGGGCGTGAACGGCTTCTCGACGTCGAAGTCGTAGTAGAAGCCGTCCTTGACCGGCGGGCCGATGCCCAGCTTGGCCTCGGGGAACAGCTCCTGCACGGCCTGCGCCATGACGTGCGCGGTGGAGTGGCGCAAGATGTTGAGGCCGTCCTCGGAGGAGATCTCCACCGGCTCCACGACCTCGCCCTCGGCGGGCGCGTAGGCGAGGTCCTTGAGCTCGCCGCCCACGCGCGCAGCGACGATCGAGCGCTCGCCGGCGAAGAGCTCGGCGGCCGTAGTGCCCGTCGTCACCACGCGCTCTTCCCGCTCGGAATCGCGTTGGATGATCACACGGACGTCTGACACCGGTCTCTCCTGACTGAAGGTGGAGTGCGGCGCCATACCAGGAGCGCGCGCAATAGGGGATCGTACCGACCCCGACCCTCCGACCGCGAAACGGTTGCCCTTTGTGCAGGCACGCCCGCGCTCAGTCGTCGTCCTCCCCGCTGCACGCCTCTTCGAAGAAGTCGAGGTTCTCCTGCAGGGACTTCATGAGCCGGTCCCGCTCCGCCTCGTCCACCTGCACCGGTGCGACGCCCGAGGCTCCCGTCAGCCGCCGGAAGCCGCCGCGGCTCTCCAGCCGCCCGTGCAGCCGCACGGGCAGCCCTACGAGGTGGGCGTGCCCGGCGATGCGGTAGTCCTCCTCGTCCAGCGTGATCCGGACGTGCGGGACCTCGGCTCCGGCGATCACGCGCAGCCGTACGCTGCCCTCCCCGCGCGGCCCCGACCTGCGCATCCGCACCACCGTGCCGGTGATCCGGACGGGCACGGACGGCTCCTCGCGCAGATAGCGGGCCCCGGCCTCACGCAGCACGGGCAGGTCGCCCGGTGAGAACTCCACCGGCTCGTCACCCGCCCCGCAGTCCTCGGGCACCCCGGCGGCCGGTGCCCACTCGACGGCGATCCTGGCGCCCTCGGTGCCCCGCACCAGGGCGATCAGCGCCTCGGTGAGCTCACGGCTCACGCCTGCCTCGACGGCGCCGTCGAAGGCGTCCATGCCACCGGTTGCGCGCTGGTAGTCGATGGCCTCGCGGGCGGCGTACAAGGCCTGGTGGAGGCGCACGGCGAGTGGCCGCCCCGAGCCGACGGGCACGAACGCGGTCAGCCGGCTGCCGCCGGCCGCGGATCCGACGAGGACGCTCTCCAGCAGCGCGGCGGCGGCACGGCGGTGCCGGGCGCCGTAATAGCCCGCACGCGCGCGCGTGGCGAGCGCTCCGGCGAGCAGCATCTGGCGGGCGGAGGCACGCAACTGTTCCTCGACCACCCAGGGCGCGGAGCCGGCGGGACCGCTCGGCACATCCCGCCACCAGCGGATCTCGTCGCTGGGCACGGCGAGCCCGACCAGCACCTCGCGGGCGGAGGGCGTGCCGCTGCGGGTCAGCGCGACGAGCGCCTCACCGAGCAGGTCGTCACTGTCGGGGAAGGCACGGCTCTCCGGCACGAGCAGGCTTGTCCCCCCGCCGCCGGGGCCGGGCGGGGTCCAGCGGCCGTACCGGCCGGCGGCTCCGCCGCGCCGCTCCCAGCCGTGCCGGAGCAGCAGCGCGCTGAGCACGGCGGGGTCGACCTCGTCGGGCTCGGGGGGACGGTGCCAGGAGACCTCGACCGGGTGCGGCCTGACGGGCCGCAGCGGCTCCTCCAGCGGGCGGTGCGTCATGGTCTGCCTCCGGCCCCGACCCGCGTCATGATCTCGCACAGCGCTCGGTCGTCGAAGATGCGTGAGGTCGGTATCCGCACGGTGGTGCGGGTCCGCCCGGTGACCGGCTGGCCGGCCAGGTTGACCCAGTAGCAGCAGTGCCGCAGGTCGAGACGGTCATGGCTGGCGCGCAGCCAGTCCTCCTGGGATCTCGGGACGAGCATCACGACCAGGATCTTGTGCACCGAGACGGGCGTGCGCGCGAGCTTGCGCAGATGGTCGTTGTCGAGCGTGAAGGAGAAGAAGCGCCCCGGCGGGTTCGGCGGGACCTGGTACGTGCACTTCAGCTGCACCTTGATGGTCACCTCGTCGTCGACGGTGTGCCCGGGCGAGCCGTGACTGACGTGCCAGTCGATGCCGTTGTCCGGAAACGGCTGCGACAGCGAGCAGCCGGCCGCCGCGGCGACCGCGTGCAGATAACCCACCTGCAGTGTCTCCATGCAGGCGGTGGTGGCGAGTGTGCCGCGAAGGGGGCCCGTACGTTCGGGCAGCAGCCCGCCCCGCTCGGGCTGCGCTATCGCCATGACCAACAGCCTTCCACGCCAAGAGTTTCCCCGCTGCGGGCCGCTGAACTGCAAAGACCCGTACTCCTGTTGTGTCCTTCCGGCGTACGGCGCAAACAGCCCGGGTATCACCAAACAGGCAGAAGACGGGACGTCAGCTGCCCTGGGTGAACGAGGAGTTGTGTTGGCATGACGACCTGGTACGAGGGGCCCCTGGCCGCCTTCGACACGGAGACCACGGGCGTGGACGTCGAGACCGACCGGATCGTGTCGGCCGCCGTTGTCGTCCAGGACACCCCGGGCAGTCGGCCCCGGGTGACCCGTTGGCTGGTCAACCCGGGTGTGCCGGTGCCGGAGGCGGCGACGGCGGTGCACGGGCTGACGGACGAACACCTGGCGCTCAACGGCCGCTGGCCGGCGCCCGTGATGTACGAGATAGCCGAGGAACTGGCGGAGCAGGCGGCGATGGCCCGTCCGCTCGTGGTGATGAACGCGCCGTTCGATCTGACGCTTCTGGACCGCGAGTTGCGCCGCCATCGCGCCTCGTCGCTGGACCGCTGGTTCGAGGCCTCGACGCTGCGGGTGCTCGACCCACGGGTCCTCGACAAGCACCTGGACCGCTACCGCAAGGGCCGTCGCACCCTGACCGACCTGTGCGCCCACTACGGCGTCACGCTGGAGGGTGCGCACGACGCGGCGGCGGACGCACTGGCCGCACTGGACGTCGTACGGGCCCTCGGGCGTCGCTTCGCCGCCCGGCTGGAGCGTCTGTCCCCCGCCGAGCTGCACACCCTGCAGACCACGTGGCACGCGGCCCAGGCGCGCGGTCTGCAGGCGTGGTTCGCGAAGAGCGGCACGGAGGAGATCGTGAACCCGGCGTGGCCGCTGCGGCCGGATCTTCCGGCGGCGGCATGAGGGGCGGTGGCATGAAGAAGGCCGGTCCGCTGCTGCGGACCGGCCTTTCCCGGTGGGCGATACTGGGTTCGAACCAGTGACCTCTTCGGTGTGAACGAAGCGCTCTCCCACTGAGCTAATCGCCCGGGAACGCACTGAACCATACAGGTCTTCGCGGGTTTCCTTCAAACCGCTTCCAGGTACGCGACCAGGCCTCGCCGCCCGGCCCGCATCATCAGCCGGTGGTTGGCGCGGAACACCGGCCTGCCCGGTACGGCGAACCGCCTCAGCAGAGGCTTGTGCACGACGACGGCCTGCTCGAAGCGGGCGAGGGTGCCTGCGCCCCCGGCCGTGATCGTCCAGCGCGCCCAGCCCTCGATGTCGCCGGACATGGCGATCTCCAGGACGCCCGCGACGGGGTCGTGCCGCGTCTGGCGGGCGGTGAAGTGCAGGTCGTACGGGAGGACGGAGCGGATCCGGATGACGCCGGTGGTGTCGTCGAGCCGGGTCACCTCCCGCACCTGGGGCCACCAGCGGGGGTACTCCTCGGCCCGCTCCAGCACCCCGTACACGGTGGCGGGCAAGGCGGGCACGGCCCAGAGGCTGCGGAAGCGGTAGTGCGTCCAGTCCATGGCGGGAGTCTGCCCCGTACCCAGGGCGTTCGCCCTCGCATCCGAGCCGCGGTGGCGGGATCTGAGTATGTGGCTGAGTACCTGCACTCATGCCGTACGACGTGACGGGGACCACACTCCGAGGCATGACGCATGTTCCGCCCCCGGCCGAGGAGTTGCGACTCCTCGACGCCGAGCTCTGGCAACTGGACGCCCGCCGGGCCCAGTTGCTCCATCGCCGCGCCTGGCTGGTCGCCGCGCTCCAGGCAGCACGCCCGGTGCACCCGGCACCGCAGGCGCCCGTCGAGGCCTCTCGCCCGGAGGCCACCGCGCCCGGCGTGCAGAACCTTCTGCTGCTGCTCGGCGGGGTCCTGCTCACCGTCGCCGCGATGGTGTTCACGCTGGTCAGCTGGGGGCATCTGGGGATCGCGGGGCGGGCCCTGGTGCTCGGCGCGGTCACGGTGACCGCGCTCGGTGCGCCGTTTCTCCTGCTGCGGCGCGGGCTGCGTTCGACGGCCGAGTCGGTGGCCGGCCTGGGGCTGGCGCTGACGGTGCTGGACGCGTATGCGTTGCAGCAGGTCGCCTTCATGGGGACGGACGGCGCGGGGTACACGGCCTTCGCTTCCGCGCTGCTGGCGGGGCTCTGGGCGGCGTACGGCCTGCTGCCGCGTGCGGCGGAGCTGCGGCTGCCGCTGCCCGCCGCGCTGGCCGCGGCCCAGCTCCCGCTGTTCTTCTGGGCGGTCTCGGCCACCGCGGGGTCGTCCGGGATCGCGGCCGCGCTGCTCCTGACGGCCGGGTTCGACACAGGTGTGGCGCTCCGGGTGAACGCCAGGTCCGTACGCCTCCTCGCCGCCGTCGGCGCGTACGGCACGGGCGCCCTGGGTGCACTGACGGCCGGTTGGCTCTCGTGGGAGGCAGCCGGCCCGGGCGCCGCCGCCCGTGCGGCGGCGCTCCTCACCCTTGCGGCGGTGATCGCGCTGGGCGCCGCCTGGCGGCTGCCGAAGCCGGCCGTGGCGACGGCCAACGCCGTGCCGGGCGGTCTGCTGCTGGTCGCTGCGGTCGGTGGCGTGCTGCGGGGGACGCTGCCCGAGGGCTGGACGGTGCCGGGGTATCTGGCCTGCGGCATCGCGCTGCTCGCGGTCCTGCGGGTGCGGCTGCCCGAGCCGGTGCGGCGGGGGTTCGTCCAGGCCTCCGCCGCGGTGCAGGCGGTCGCCGTCGTCTGTGCGCTGCCACTGGTCATGGTCGCACTGCTGGGCCCGCTGGGCTGGGCGGAGCGCTGGTGGACCGGTGCGCCCTCGGACGCCCGTGCCGCGGCGGCAGTCCACATGCCGTGGCCGCCGTATCCCGGTCAGCTGCTCCTCGGCCCGGTGGTCGTCGCGGCCGTACTGGCGCTGCTGGTCCGCAGCGAGACCCGACGGACCCAGGCACTGACCGGCGCGACGCTCCTCGCCTGGGCGACCGCCATGACGCTGCCTGCGGTACTCCAACTCCCCTACTCCGCCACCCTGTTGCTGCAGGGTGCGGCGACCGGAGCGGCCCTCTCGGCGGCGGCCTTCCGGCTCCTGCCCGCGACCGGCACCACGCTCGCCCTGGGCGGGTCGGTCTCCCTGGTCTTCCTCTCGCTGGCCTCCCAGACGGCCACCCTCACCGTGCTGTCCGCCCTGACGGCGCTGTTCGCCGCTGCCTCGCTGCGGCCGCACCTCGCGCCCGTCACCGCACCGGCCGCGCTCGTGTACGCCACCGCGCTGGCGGGCGCGACGGGTCTGGCGGCCGACTGGCGGCCGCAGCACACGGCGCTGCTGGTCCTGGTGGTCCCGGCGGCCGCGGCCCTGCTCGCCGCACGCCTCGGCGAGAGCCACGCGCGCGTGCCGGTCGAAGTGACCGGAGCCGCCGCCGGACTGCTGGCCGTCGGCCTCGCGATCACCGCTCCGTCGATGCTCGCCCTGGTGCTGGCCCTGTGCGGAGTGATCGCGGCGGGCACGGCGGTACGCCCCGACCGCCGCACCGTCGGATACGCGGCCGCCGCCCTGTTCCTGCTGGCCAGTTGGGTCCGCCTGGCCGCCTGGGACATCGGCACCGTCGAGGCGTACACGCTCCCGGTCACCGTCCCGGCGCTGTGTGTCGGCGCCTGGCGCAGGTCCCGCGATCCGCAGGCGTCCTCGTGGACGGCGTACGGCGCCGGACTCGCCGCCACCCTGCTGCCGAGCCTCGCCGCGGCCTGGCACGACCCGCACTGGACGCGCCCGCTGCTGCTCGGCGCGGCGGCCCTCCTGACCACCCTGCTGGGCGCCCGCCACCGCCTCCAGGCACCCCTCGTCCTCGGCGCCTCGGTACTGGTCCTGGACGCCCTGCACGAACTGGCCCCGTACCTGGTACAGATGACGGGCGCCCTCCCCCGCTGGGTACCTTTCGCACTCGCGGGCCTGCTCCTGCTGGCGCTGGGGGCCACCTACGAACGCCGCCTCAGGGATGTCCGCCGAGTCCGGGACATCTTGACCACCATGCACTGAAGCGCCCCCAAAGGGGCGGGGGGAACTGCGCGACAAGCCGCATACGGCCCGCAGACGACAAACAAGCGCAGTTCCCCCGGCACTCTCAGCGGAGCGCTACGGCATCTTGTCGCCGAGAAGGGCCAGATTCTCGATGGCCGCAAGGCCATACAGCGCAGTGTCGTTCGACGACACCCAAGCGGCCTCGCTGCCGGCGACCAACGTCACCGGCCCGCTCAGCTTCTCCGTCTTCCAGGGCGAAGCGTCGGTATACCCGTCGGAGCTGTAGAACTTCGTCCACGCCCGCTCGGCCAGCGCAGCGTCACCCGTCTGTACGGCGGCGTACGCGTCCAGGCGTGAGTGCCCCTGGAACAGCAGCAGGGTGCCGAAGTCGGAGCCGTAGCGGGCCTTCTGCTCGGCCTTGGTGGCGTTGAAGTAGTGGCAGTAGTCGAAGTACGCCTGGTTGAACTTGGGCATGTCCACGAGGTCGATGAGCTCGGCGCACAGTTCATTGAGGCCGAAGACGGCCGAGAGGTGCGAGACGGAGACCACGGGCGTCGAGGCGACGGCGAACCTGCCGGTGTCGAGGTCGTACAGTCCACTGCCCTGGACGAAGCCGTTGGGCTGGGCGGCGATGCCCTCCATCGTCGACAGGACGCGTGCCTTGGCCTTCTCCCACTTGGGGCCCTTGCGCTCCCACTCGGTCAGCCACGCGGACACCAGACCGCTCCAGTCGGTGCCGAAACCGATCGACAGGGCGTGCCGGTCGGGCGTGTAGGGGTCGGTACGGACCTTGCGCTGCGGGTCGAGGACCAGGAAGGTCTCGTCGGAGTCGACGTTGGCGTGCATGAGGTCGCCGACGCGTTCGTCGGCGGTGAGGAAGTAGTAGTAGCGCCGGTAGGTGGTGTTGGCGATGCGCTGCTGCTTGGCGCTGTCGGCGTAGTGCTGGACGCCGTGCCGGGTGCCGAGACCCGCCCAGTCGCCCAGGTGGTAGACGTCGACCTCGCCCGTGTGCCGGGTGAGGGCCTCGGCGAAGCGGAAGATGTCCGCGCGGCCGGAGCGGATGTAGGCCATCCAGAGCCAGATGTCCGGCGAGAGCTCGGAGTTGTCCCAGGCGTAGCCGCCGACGTCGTACCGCCACTGGTGGCGCACGGTGTCGTAGGAGTGCATGAAGTCGCCGTAGTCCCAGAAGCCGTACCAACGGCGCTGCTCCACCTGGTCCTTGTAGTAGGTGAAGAGGAAGTCGAGGTGGTCCTCGATCTTCGCCTTGGCCGGTGTGGAGCGGTCCGGCTCGGAGTACAGGCCCGGGCCGAAGACCTTGGCCTTGATCAGCTGCCTGGGCGGGGCGGCGAGCTGCGGCAGCACTCGTACGGCCTCGATCTGCTGAGCCAGAGTTTCCGCGGTGGGTGTCGACTCGTTGGCCCAGAAGAGGAGTTCGGAGGTGCGGGCGATGCCGTAGGGGGTGCCGAACTTCGGCTCGTAGTCCTCGTAGGTGATGTTGAGGCCTTCGAGCTGCTTCGCATACGTGTCCTGGCCCATGCCGTCGTGGTAGAAGCGCAGGTCCATGGGCTGGGCCTCGGGCGACCAGAGCCAGAGGGTGACCTCGGCCTCCTCGGTGTGGGCGCCGCGGATGTCGAGCTGGGCGGGGTGCTTCTCCCAGAAGTCCCGCAGCCCGAAGGAGAATCCGCCGCTCACGCCGCCCACGTAGCCGAAGCCGGAGGCCCGCCTGCCGCCGCCGGCGCCGATCCAGCCGTAGCCCTTCTTGGTGCGTTTGCGGAGCGTGAAGCCGTCGGCGGAGAGCTGGGCGAGGGTGTAGTCGCCCCACTCCGGGATGTACTGCAGCCGCGTCGTCACCCGATGGTCCCAGGTGGAGGGGTCGGGCAGCTTCTGGCCCGCGTACTGGGCCGCCTGCACGGCCGCACCCGGGTCGCGGCGCAGGCCGGTGATGCCCTTGACCGCCTCCCGCAGCAGTCCGGTGCCCTCGCCGCCGATGCGGATGTGCCGGTCGTACGACGCGTCCCGCATCGGGACGCTGAAGCGCACCCCCAGTCCGCGGATGAAGTCGCCGCTCGCCCTGCCGGGCTCCTGGGTGCCGTCGTAGGTGATGGTGTGCACCATGCGGAAGGAGTCGGCCCCGGCGTAGAAGTACAGCCGGATGGAGAACGGCAGCCAGCTCCGGTCGCCCTTGCGGTGCTTGCCGTCGATGCGGACGACGGCCCGGACGGGGCCTTCCTGCTCGACGGTGACCTCTCCGACGGCCCCGTCGAAGCGCTCGGTCTTCACCGTGCCCTGGTCCTCGTCCTCGATCTCCGGCTGGCGGATCAGGACGAGCCGACCGTTCCTGGCGATCTCCGTCGATCCACGGGTCACCGACTTGATGATGGTGGAGCCGTTCTTGCCGATCTTGACGGTGATGAGGCCGGTCGAGACGTCGATGGTGCCCCCGCTCCTGTCGACGGTGACCTTCTTGTCGGGGGTCGCCGCGTCGCCGACGGCTAGGGTGAGCTTGCCGGAGCCCGAACTCACCGCGTGCGCCGACCACTTGAGGGAGCCGTCCGGCCAGTAGGCGATCGGCCAGGACTGCACGGGCACTGCCTTGCCGTCCGCGTCCGTGAGCGCGAAGGTCTGGTCGGGCTGATGGGCGCCCTTCGGCCACGGGATGCCGACGGTGGAGCCGGGCGCGGCGCCGAGACCACCCTCCTCCAGCCAGTCCAGGGTCACCGGATCCGCGTCGACCGCCTCGGATCTGGTCTCGGCCTGCGCGTCCGTCGCCCCTGGCGCCCAGCTGAACTGCGCGGCGGCTCCGGCGACGGCAGCGGCTTTGAGGAGGGTCCTGCGGGGGATGGGGGACATGGCCATTCCTTCCATGGACAGCTGGTCAGGGGCATGACAGGGAGAGGTGCGGCGCACAGGGCGTCGACCTCGACGTACAGGGCACCGCCCGTCAGCGGCGCCGGTACCGCTCCTCCACGGCGACGGCCGCGGCCGCGACGGCCCCCAGGACCGGGACCGCCAGGGGCGCGATGAGCAGGGCGGAACAGACGACGAGGACCACTCCGCCGACGAGCAGGAAGGATCCGGCGGGGTCGAGGACGGTACGGCGGCCGGCTTCGGCGAGCAGCGTCCGCCAGAGCGCCCCCGGCTCCCACACCGCCGCCGCACGCAGCCCGGCCACGACGAGTCCGATCAGCGCGAACAGGCCGACGGCCCCCACGAACGGTCCCCCGGGCAGCCCGGCACGCGCGGCCTGGAGGTCCACCCGGACCACGCCCGCCGCGAGCCACCCGACGAGCCCGGCGATCCACCCGCCCCGCAGGGCCGTACGGAAGTCGCGGACGAACTCCTGCCGGCCGCCGCCCTCATGGCCCGTGCGACGGCGCAGATGCCGCGCCCCGGCGGCGAAGGCGGCCGGAAAGGTCACCACTCCCAGCGAGGCCACCGCGATCCACACCCCGGTGAGCAGACATTCGGCGAAGACCCCGAACCGCTCCGCGAACACCGGCTCCTTGCGCGCCTTGACCCGCACTTCGGCCATGGTGACCGCCTCAGCCCTTCAGTCCGGAGGTCGCCATACCGTCGATCAGATAGCGCTGGAAGGCGAGGAAGAACAGCAGCACCGGCAGCAGCGCCACCAGCGACATCGCGATCAGGCCGCCGTAGTTTGCGGCGACGCCGTCGGAGTCGCGGAACATCATCATGCCGAGGGAGACGGTGTACTTGCCGGGCTCGTTGAGGTAGATCAGCGGACCCATGAAGTCGTTCCAGGCGTTGATGAAGGTGAAGATGGCGCTGGTGATGAGCGCGGGCCGGCACAGCGGCAGCACGATCGACCAGTAGATCCGCAGATGCCCGCAGCCGTCGATCCGGGCGGCCTCGTCCAGCTCCCTCGGCAGGTTGCGCATGAACTGCACCATGAGGAAGACGAAGAAGGCCTCCGTGGCCAGGTACTTGCCCAGCAGCAGCGGTACATAGGTGTTGATCAGCTCCAGCTTCTGGAACATCACGTACTGCGGTATCAGCAGCACGTGATACGGCAGCAGAAGCGTGCCGATCATCAGCGAGAACAGCAGGTTCCGGCCCGCGAACCTGATCTTGGCGAAGGCGTACGCCGTCAGCGAGCAGGAGATCAGGATGCCGACGACGGCGCCGCCCGCGTACAAGAGGGAGTTCTGGAAGAACGTCCAGATCGAGATGTCGGCGATGCCGTCGGCCAGGCCCTTGAAGTTCTCCAGGACGGGATGGGCGGGGAACAGCTGAAGGCTGTTGATGATGTCCTTGCTCGGCTTGAAGGACGCGCCGATCACCCAGACGACGGGATAGAGGACGACCGCGAGGACCAGCAGCGAGCCGATGTGCCAGGCGAGCGAGCCGGCGCGCCTGCGGCCGGGACCGCCGAGCGGCTTCGAGGTGGTGGGGGTGGTGGCACTCATCGGGCGTCCTCTGCGTCGTTTTCGTAATGCACCCACTTCTTCTGCGACCAGAACAGGACGGCGGTCACCAGGGCCACGGCGAGCAGCAGCATCCAGGCCATCGCGGAGGCGAAGCCCATCTGGGCGTTCTTGAAGCCCTGCTGGTAGAGGTAGCAGGTGTAGACGAGCGTGGCGTCGGCCGGACCGCAGTTGGTGTTGGAGACGACGTAGGCCGAACCGAAGATCTGGAACGAGTGGATGGTCTCCAGCAGGACGTTGAAGAACAGCACCGGGGAAATCATCGGCAGCGTGATGCTCCAGAACTTGCGGAAGGCCCCGGCGCCGTCCAGCTCGGCGGCCTCGTACAGCTCCTTGGGCACCTGCTTGAGCCCGGCCAGGAAGATGACCATGGGCGCGCCGAACTGCCAGACGGTGAGCGCGACCAGGCAGTAGAGAATCCAGTCGGGGTTGCCGACCCAGCCTCCGACGTGGAAGCCGAAGACCGACATCGTACGGTCGACGATGGCGTTGTCGGAGAAGATCGACCGCCAGACGAAGGCGACCGAGACGCTCGCGCCGATGAGCGAGGGCGCGTAGAACGCGGCCCGGTAGAAGGCCTGTCCGCGGCGGCTCTGTGCGAGCAGCAGGGCGACCCCGAGGGCGAGCAACAGCTTCAGCGGGGTGCCGATGATGACGTACTTGGCCGTCACCTCCACCGACCTCTGCCACCGGGGGTCGTCGAACATCTTGGTGAAGTTGTCGAGACCGACCCACTTCGGGGTGTTGAAGAGGTTGTAGTCGGTGAACGCGAAGTAGAGCGAGGCGACCATGGGCCCCGCGGTCAGGAGCAGGAAGCCCGCGATCCACGGGGACATGAAGAGATAGCCGGCGAGGTTCTCCCGCCGCCCTCGCCGCTTGACGGCGGCGGGGGCGCCGGAGCGGGCCTTCCGGGTGGCAGGCGGTGATTCCTTGACGAGCGTCACGGTGCTTCCCAATCGGTTCCGGGGCCAGGGGTCTCCGGCGAAGGCGCCCCCAAAGGGGCGCGGAGAACTGCGCGACCAGCCACGACGGCGCGGCAGACAAAAAGCAACCCACCGGGCCCCCAGCGGAGCGCCTACGCCTGGAAGGCGGCCTGCGACTCGTCGAAGAACTGCTTCACCGCGGCGGAGGGCTTCGTCTTGCCCTGGGCCAGGTCGCCACCGATGCGCAGGAAGGCCGCCTCGATGGTGTCGGCACCGGAGGGGTGCGGGGTGATCGTGCCGAGGACGCCGGCCTTGGCGGTGTCCGCCTCGTACTGCGCGATCTCCTTGTTGACCGGGTCGGTCGGCTTGAACGCGTCATACTGCTGGGTCGAGGCGAGGATGCCCCGGTCGTAGCCCATGATCTTGCCGACTTCGGGGTCGTGGACCATGAAGTCGATGAACCGGGCGACCTCCTTGGGGTGCTGGGTGCGCGCGGAGGCGCTCAGCATCAGGGAGGCCAGGTACTGCCCGGTGTGCTTTCCGTCGATGGTGGGGATCGGCGCGAGGCCGTACTCGCTGTTGCCCTCGGCCGTGTAACGAACGGTGAAGTTGTCCCAGGTGAATTCCGAGGCTCCGTGGCCGGCGGAGAGGGAGGACTTGGGCCGGTCCTGCTCGACGGTCCTGGGGTCGGTGATGATGCCGGCCTTCACGCGGCTGTAGCCGTCCTGCCACCACTCCGTCAGATCGGCCTTGTCGAAACCGAGCCCGTCCTTGGTGTAGAACGCCTTTCCGTTCTGCCGCAGATACAGGTCGTACAGGTACATGATGCTGAAGTAGCCCGTGTCGCCGGGCACCTTGGTCCTGTCGTGGATGGTCTTGAGGGCCTTGAAGTAGTCGTCCCAGGTCCAGCCCGTGGCCGGCTCGACGCCCGCCTTCTGGAAGACCTTCTTGTCGATCACCAGCGCCATCGTGTTGGAGCCGACGGGGATGCCGAGCTGCTTGCCGTCGACCTCGCCCACCTTGGTGACGCCCGCACGGAAGTCGTCCAGGCTCAGATTGCCCGCGCCGATCTGGGGCTTGAGGTCGAGCAGGATGCTTCTCTTGTCGTACTTCCGAAGGAAAGTGACGGCGTTTTGGAAAACGTCCGGTGGATTTCCGCCGGCCGCCTGCGTCTGGAACTTCTCCCAGAATGAGACGTAGTCCTGGAAGTCCGTCTTCACCTTGATCTTCGGGTACTTCTTCTCGAAGAGCCTGATGGTCCGGTTGATCTTCTTGGCCCGTTCGTCCGCACCCCACCACGAGTAACGGATCGTCACTGTCCCGTCGGCGGAGGTGCCGCTGTCGCCACCGCAGCCCGTCGTCGCGGCCAGCCCCAGCGCGGCCGCCGACGCCCCGGCAGCCTTGAGGATCGTACGCCTCTCAACATTCCTGCTGGTTCCCACAGTCGGGCCCCTCCCCGGCATCATTGCCAGCTGCATGAATCGTTTCAAGTAAGCGCTTGCCGCCACAAGTTACGGAGGGCCTCGGGGTGCGTCAATGATTCGGACAGGAATTTCTTACCGGACGCCCGGACGGGTTGACGGCGCATCGGCATCAGAACGCGCCATGAGCGGGGCGATGCCACAGGTGAGAGGCGTGCGCCCGACGGACCGAACATCAACTGGCCATCCGCACACGGATGTTGCTCGGCCGAAACCCACCGGCACGCGGGACCCGCACGGGGGTGCATACGGCGGCGGCCCGCCTGCTCTCGCAGACGGGCCGCCGGTCCGGGTGGGCGATACTGGGTTCGAACCAGTGACCTCTTCGGTGTGAACGAAGCGCTCTCCCACTGAGCTAATCGCCCGGACGCAGGAAGAACATTACCCCATGTCAGGGGGTGCCTGTGACCAGCATGAACCGGTACGCACCGGCACCCGCGCCGCCCGCCCGGATCACTGGTTCCTGATCTTCCAGGGCATCACGACGCCGAACTTCCAGAGGTAGATCCCGGCCAGCACGCCCACGATCACGAGACCGATCGCCGTGAGCGTGATGTTGCGGCGCCGCACCTTGGGGTCGAGGGCCCGCTGGGCCGCCTCGGTGACCTTGCGCTTCGTCCAGCGGAGCACCAGCTGGGCCCATACGAACTCGGTCGCCCAGATGGCCATGCCACCGAAGATCACCACCCAGCCGGGCCCGGGCAGCGGCAGCATCACGATGCCGGCGACCACGACCGCGAGACCGACGACGAAGACCCCGACCTGCCAGCTCAGATGCAGGGCGCGACGCCTCTTGATGAACGCCGGCGCCTTGGAGCCGAGCCCGTGCTCGCCCTGTGCCCCGTCCGGCCTCGTCTCGTCCGATGCCACGACAGCCTCGCCCGGAACTCCCTCGGTCCGGTTACTCCCCGTATTCATACGGCCAAACTTTACCTTACTTTACCGAGCGGAAACCAGTCACCGGAATGGCCGTACCGCGCGAACGACCCATCGGCCGGAAGAGTTACGTAAAGGCACGCAAAACACTCAGAGGGGTTTACAACGGCACCGTAGGTGGCATGTCGATTTCGCCGACGTGCGAATCCCCGAGCGCACACTGAGCGAAAGGCCCTGGCGCTTATGAACACCACGGTCAGCTGCGAGCTGCACCTGCGCCTCGTTGTGTCGAGCGAGTCCTCCCTGCCTGTCCCCGCAGGCCTGCGGTACGACACGGCCGACCCCTACGCCGTGCACGCCACCTTCCACACCGGAGCCGAGGAGACCGTCGAGTGGGTGTTCGCCCGCGACCTCCTCGCGGAGGGGCTGCACCGGCCCACCGGCACCGGCGACGTCCGTGTCTGGCCGTCACGCAGTCACGGTCAGGGGGTCGTGTGCATCGCGCTGAGCTCTCCGGAGGGCGAGGCCCTGCTGGAAGCCCCGGCGCGAGCGCTGGAGTCCTTCCTGAAGCGAACCGACGCCGCTGTGCCCCCCGGCACGGAACACCGGCATTTCGATCTGGATCAGGAGCTCTCGCACATCCTGGCGGAGAGCTAGGGCGAGGCACCACGAAGCCGCCCGGCGCCGTCGACTCGGGGAGACGGCTCGGGCCAGAACAACTGCATACGGTACGCATCAGCGCCGCCGCCGCGATCGAGTCGTGGGGCGGCGCCGGTGTGTGCGGCGGCGCAGGGGGAAGGAGCCCCGACGGCACGACCGCCCGCAGCCGGGCGGCAAGCCACTAACATCGGCCTGCATGAGGCGGGCGTCCGCCCGACCCCCAGGCCAGGGAGCGAAACGTGCTGATCACCCACGACACCCGGTGCGCGCTCGACACCGTGGTGGATCTGGTGAACACCGCACCGGAGGACGACACGGCACCGGACGGACTGCCCGACGTCGCGGCTCTCGAGGATTTCGTACAAAACCACGAAATCAGCGATGTGGGGGCGCTCTCGGAGTTCGACCTCTCGGCCGTGCGCAAGATCCGTGGCCGGTTCGCCTCGGTCTTCGCGGCACACGATGCCCGGACCGCCGCCGGCGTGATCAACGAGCTGGTCGCCGCCGCCGGCACGACTCCGCGCCTCACGGACCACGACGGCTACGACTGGCATGTGCACTACTTCGCGCCCGGCGCCTCGGTCGCCGACCATCTGGCGGCCGACTGCGGGATGGCACTGGCCTTCTTCGTGGTCGCCGGTGAGCAGGAGCGACTGCGCCGCTGCGAGGCCCCCGACTGCCGGCGCGCCTTCGTCGACCTCTCCCGCAACCGCTCGCGCCGCTACTGCGACAGCCGTACCTGCGGAAACCGACTGCACGTGGCCGCGTACCGGGCACGGCGCAAGGAGGCGGCGGGCTGACATCCGGGCCGGACAGGGATGTCGACGTGGTCCCCCAGCGGGTGGCGCCGGGGACCACGGGTACGGCTCACAGCATCAGCAGGTCGTGCAACGAAGCCATGAGCAGCAGACACCCGATCACCGCAAGGAAGATCATCAGCGGTGGCTGGGAAAGGGCGAAGAGGCATCCGCGCGGCTCGTCCTTCGGCGGCGCGGTGTCGCCGTGTTCCGTGTCCAGCATCTCGCGGCGATGATGGCGCATTCCGCACGTCCGGCGCGCTCAACACGCCCGGAATGACCGGCAGTTCGCCGGAATCCGTGAAGTCCGGTTCGGGTCGTGATCACTTCACGCCACAGCCTTGATCCACTGTGTCGTTTCAGTCGTCATGCGCGGGTCATATGCCGTGCTTCTTGAGGATGGCCTCGATGTCGCTGAAGTCGTCCCCCGACTCGGTGCGGGGTGTGCTCGCGGGCCGGGTCGCCTGCCGGGCCCCCGGGCCCAGGGAAGGCGCGGAAGCCGTCGGAGCGACCGCTTCGCGCTGCCCCGCGGCCCTGGCTTCCCTGCGCTCCTTGCGGGTGCCGCCCCGGCGGCGCTCCACCGCGCGCGTGGTGGAGAACAGCAGCCAGGCGGCGCCGAGCACGCCGAAGCCCGCCCAGGCCGTCGGACTGAAAGCGGTGTCCGCCAGCCACTGCACGGTGCCGGTCATCACCAGGCCGATGGGGACGAGTGAGTAGGCAGCGATGCGGGCGGCCGCGAGGAAGCGCTTGCGGTAGGCCGTGACCACCGCGATGCCCAGGCCGGCCGCGGACACGGCGGAACAGACGGTCTCGGCAATCATCCGGTCCTCCAGGCAGGGCTCGCTCGGGCAGGGCACTTTCGTCCCTTCCATCCTGCACCGCCCGGACCCCGCGCGGCCATGGTCCGGGCGGACATCAGGGACATCTCCGGGTCGGCTCCTCCGAAGGTGCCGGTCCCGGGCACTGCCCCGGGTGTGGATCAGGGTTCCGGGACGCAGGTCACCGAGGCCGGGGGCCGATTGGGTCGACCAGGTCCGAGCTGGGAGACTGACGGCATGAGCGAGTCCTCCCCCGTGCCTCCCGCCGCGCCCGTCCTCGACGTCTGGTGCGACCTCCAGTGCTCCGACTGCCGTAGCGCCCTCGACGACCTGCGTGCCCTGCGCGCCCGCTACGGCGACCGACTGGAACTGCGGCTGCGCCACTTCCCGCTGGAGAAGCACAAGCACGCCTTCGCTGCCGCGCAGGCCGCCGAGGAGGCCCTCGAACAGGGCAAGGGCTGGGCCTACGTCGAGGCCGTGCTGGCGCGGGTCGAGGAGCTGGACCGTAAGGGAGAACCCTTCCTGGTCGAAGTGGCCACCGAACTCGGTCTGGACGCCGAGGAGTTCGACACCGCGCTGATCGACGGCCGGCACATCCTGATCGTCGACGCCGACCAGGCCGAGGGCAAGGCGATCGGCGTGACCGGTACCCCGACGTACGTCATCGGCGGCGAGCGCCTGGACGGCGGCAAGAGCCAGGAGGGGCTGCGGGAGCGGATCGAGGAGATCGTGGACCGGCTGCTGGCCGAGGCGGGGGCCTGACCGCCTCCTTGGCACTCCTCGGTATGTGCGGCCATGGACTGTCGCTCGTCTGCGGCGTCGTCGTGGCTGGTCGCGCCCACGCGGCGGCGCCGCATATCGACACGCCCCGCGCCCCTTCAGAGCGCGCCGCTCAGAGCAGCGGCTTGCACAGGGCGTACTGCGTCGTCTCGTAGCCGAGTGACTCGTAGAGCCGCTCGGCCGGAGTGTTGCCGGCGAACACGTTGAGGCCGAGGACACGTCGGCCGGCGGCGATCGCCTGGGTCTCCGCCAGGAGCATGAGCGTGCGGCCGTGTCCGTGTCCGCGGTGCGCGGCATCGGCCTCGACGTCGTAGACGTAGGCCTTGTCCTCCACGAGGGCCACCCAGAGGACGCCGACGCGCGTCCCCTCGTGTTCGAGGACGCTGAACTGCATGTCCTGCGTGTCGAGCCCTTGCGGCAGAAGCCTTTCGTGGCCGCGCCGCGAACTCTCGTACGCCTCGGCCTCGGGCACGCCCCGCTCGATCCACACGCGCGCGTAGTGCTCGCACTCGTACGCGAACCAGGCCTCGTAGTCGGCCTCGGTCATGGGCCGGCCCCGGCTGCCTTCCGGCAGAGCGGGCGGGGTGTCGCCGAGCGGCTTCTCCATGCCGCGGTTGCGCAGGACGTAGCCGAGCGCTTCGACGAGCCGCAGCGCCGGCTGCGCGTCGGCGGGCACGATCACCTCGATCTGCCTGCATCCCCAGCCGCGCGCCACTTCCTCCGCGGCCAGCGCGGCCACAGTGCCCCGGCCGCGGCGCCGGTCCGGCTCCTCGATCCGCAGGTCGACGATGCGGGCCACCCGGTCGCCGAGGCTCGGCGAGGTACCGAGGTGGACGGTGCCGACGGGCCGGCTGTTCACGCACACCTGGAAGCGGCGTGAACGCGTGCCATCACCGTTGTGCTGAAGCGGCTCGGTCGGCCGCAGGGTCGTGGTCATCAGGGGTGTTCTACCCGCCGCGGACGCACCCGTCAGCCCGATTTCCGGTGCTCCTACGGATCCAGGTCGTTCCCGGACCGCTCGTCGAAGATCCGCATGGCCTTGGCGGTCACCGGGCCCGGTGCGCCCGTCAGTTCGCGGTCGTCGACGCGGTGCACGGCCTGGACGTCGCGCAGGGTGGAGGTGAGGAAGACCTCGTCCGCGCGCTCCAGGACGTCGAGCGGCAGGTCGGTCTCCTTGGCGCCGGTCCACTCGACGGCGAGCGCCCGCGTGATGCCCGCGAGGCAACCGGAGGCGACCGGTGGGGTGTGGATCTCGCCGTCGAGGACGACGAAGACGTTCGACCCGGTGCCCTCGCAGAGTTGCCCGACGGTGTTCGCGAACAGGGCTTCCGAGGCGCCGTGTTGGTGGGCCCGGGCGAGCGCGACGACGTTCTCGGCGTACGAGGTCGTCTTCAGGCCGGTGAGGGCGCCGCGTTCGTTGCGGGTCCACGGCACCGTGATGACGGCGGTGGAGTCGGCGCGGCGGGTGGTCTCGCCCAGGGCGACGACGAGGGTCGGGCCGTGCTCACCGCGGTCGGAGCCGAGCGGGCCGTGACCGCCGGTGTAGGTGATGCGCAGTCGGCCGAGCGGCATCGGGTTCGCTTCGAGGACGGCGGCGCAGGCGCGGCGGACCTCGTCGTGGTCGGGGTCGGGCAGCCCGAGACCACGCGCTGAGCGGGTCAGCCGGTCGAGGTGCCGGGTCAGCGCGAACGTCTTCCCGTCCGTCGCCTTCACGGTCTCGAAGATGCCGTCGCCCACGGTCAGCCCGTGGTCGAAGACGGAGACGCGGGCGGACTCGATGTCCTGCAGCCCGCCGTCGAGCCAGATCTTCACGTTCCCAGTCCCTCTCCGCTCACTGCGTACGTGCCCGACGCTACCGCGAGCAGTCGGGCCGCCTTCAGCTCGGTCTCCCGCCACTCCGCCTCCGGGTCGGAGCCCCAGGTGATGCCCGCGCCCGTCCCGAAGCGCAGGACGCCCTCGGCGCGGTCGATCCAGAAGGTGCGGATGCCGACGGCCAGCTCGCCGGCTCCCTGGTCCGCGTCGACCCAGCCGATGCCACCGCAGTACGGACCGCGCGGCGCCGTCTCCAGGGTGTCGATGATCCGCAGGGCGCTGGACTTGGGTGCACCGGTGACCGATCCGGGCGGGAAGGTCGCGTCGAGCAGTTCGGGCCAGCCGACGTCGGCACGCAGCTCGCCGCGGACCGTCGACACGAGGTGGACGAGCCCCGGGTGTTTCTCCACGGCGCACAGATCGGGAACGGTCACGCTGCCGGTGGCGCAGACACGCCCGATGTCGTTGCGGACCAGATCCACGATCATCACGTTCTCGGCGTAGTCCTTCTCCAGCAGGTCCGCCTCGGTGCGCCCGGTGCCCTTGATCGGCCCGGACTCCACGACACGGCCGGCGCGCCGCAGGAAGAGTTCGGGCGAGGCCGTGGCTATCTCGACCCCGTGGGCGGGCAGCCGGATCGTTCCTGCATACGGTGCCGGGTTGCCGCGGGCCAGCAGCGCGGTCAGGGCGTCCACGTCGGCCTCGGGCGCTACGGGGGCGGAGAGCACCCGGCAGAGGTTCGCCTGATAGACCTCGCCGGCCGCGATGTGCTCGCGGATCCGGCGCACACCCGCCGTGTACGCACCGCGGTCGAGAGATGACGTCCAGCCATCGGCGGCCGGTCCACCCCACTCCCCCGGCACCGGGGCGGGCACGGGCTCCACTCGTACGTCCCCGAAGCGGGCGCAGGTCAGCTGCCCCTCGAAGTCCGCCACGACGGCCCAGAAACCGGTGGAGTCGAGGGCCGCGGGATCGCTGGTGACATCGAGGAGTCCGGTGGCGACGCGGTCACCGAAGCGGGCGAGAGGAGGGAGGTCGAGCACGCAGTCGAGTCTAGGGCGGGTGTCGTGAAGGTGGCCCGGGCATGTCCCTTCGGGGGCCCTGACCACGTACGCAAGCAGGTGCAGCGCAGCACGCTGCGCAAACGCGTTTTTGTGCTGGCCCCGGAATCCGCTAGAGTTCACTTCGTCGCCGGGACGCGGGAGCGGACCGAAACGACAAGCGGACGTAGCTCAGTTGGTAGAGCGCAACCTTGCCAAGGTTGAGGTCGCGAGTTCGAGCCTCGTCGTCCGCTCGATGGAAACAGGGGATCTTCCCGAACCCCTGCACTCCTGGTGGAGTGGCCGAGAGGCGAGGCAACGGCCTGCAAAGCCGTCTACACGGGTTCAAATCCCGTCTCCACCTCCAAGGACGATTAGCTCAGCGGGAGAGCGCTTCCCTGACACGGAAGAGGTCACTGGTTCAATCCCAGTATCGTCCACTGGATCTTCCAGCACGTACGGTGAGATCCACACCCGCGCGATTAGCTCAGCGGGAGAGCGCTTCCCTGACACGGAAGAGGTCACTGGTTCAATCCCAGTATCGCGCACGCAGTACGCATCACATGCAGGTTCACCTGCGCGATTAGCTCAGCGGGAGAGCGCTTCCCTGACACGGAAGAGGTCACTGGTTCAATCCCAGTATCGCGCACCAGCCGAAGCCCCCGGCCGTCTCGTACGGTCGGGGGCTTCGTCGTGTGCCGTCAGCTGGAGAACAGCATGTGGCCGAAGCTCTTGTGGCGGTGGTGACCGCCGTGGTGGCCGCCATAGTGACCTCCGTGGCCGCCGTGCTGGGCGCCCCAGGCGGGCGCGGGCGGGGCCGGGTACGCCTGCGGGGCGGGCGGGGGCGGCGGCGCGGGCTGGGACCACTGGGACTCCAGGCGGGTCAGCGCCTCCAGCTCGCCGTAGTCGAGAAAGATCCCGCGGCAGCCGCTGCACTGCTCGATCTGGACACCGTTGCGGTTGTACGTGTGCATCGGCGCATGGCACTTCGGACACTGCATGGTCGGCTCAACTCCTCGCCGGTCGGTCCTGCTTCGCGTTTCGCCAGGACAGACTCTGTCAGGGTGCGGTCGGTTGCACCCTACTTCGCGAATCCCGGGGCCAACTCCGGCGGGAGCGAAGCCATTCGGGCACATGCGTCGATCATGGACAGTTCGACCTCGTCCAAGGGGCGGTCCTCCGCTGCTGCCTTGGCTGTCGCGCGTGCGGCCGTCTGCACGGTGAGGGCTCGGGCCGAGACGTCCAGGGCGGGCCAGGGGTCGCCGTCGGCGGGGACGGCCGGGCCGCCTGCCGTGCGGTAGGCGGTGAGGAAGCGGGTCCACTCGTCCGGGGGGAGGAGGCCGCAGGCGTACCAAGCGGCGGGGCGGGCCAGGTCCCAGGCGGGGACGCCGGTGCCGAGGTCGTCGACGTCGATGAGCAGCCAGGGGCCGTCGGGGGCGGGGTGGCGGACGAGCTGGCCGAGGTGGAGGTCGCCGTGGCACAGGGTGGTGGTGTCCGGCATGGGGGCTTCGGCTCGGGCCCAGGCCGGCAGGGCGTTCCAGGCCTCCAGGATCGGTGGTGTGGCCGGGTGGGCGGCGGCTGTTGCCCTCAGGCGGGCGATGGCTCGGGCGGCCTTGGCGGGGCCTCGCATGGGCGGGAGGGGAGTTCGGACGGGGGTGCGGTGGAGGCGGGCGAGGAGGGTGCCTGCGGGTTCCCAGGGGGCGGCGTCGGGGGTGTCCGGGTCCACGGGGGTGCCGTAGGGCCAGAACGTGACGAGGCGGCCGTGCAGGTCGAGGGGGGTCGGGGCGAGTGGGGGCAGGAGGATTCCGGGGAGGTGGGTGGCGGTGGTGAGGCGGAGGGTGAGGTCGGCGCGGGGGGTGTTCGGGGCGTGGGCCTTGGCGACCGTGTCGGCGTGGCGGACGACGGTGGCGTCGGGGCGGTCGGCGAGGGTGGCTGCGCCGCAGGGGCAGGTGTCTGTGCGGGAGTGGGCCTTGGCCTTGGCTCGAGCGGTCAGGGCGGTGAGCAGGGGGGTGGGGGTCACGGGGCTCCCTGGGGGCGGCGGGTCTCTCGCGAGGGTACGGCGGGGGCGGTGGGGGTGGGCAGGGCAGTCGGGGGTGTTGGGGGCCGGCGCTGCCCGGGGGTGGGAGCCGGTGCTGGATGCGCCCCCGCCGCCCCTTCCCTTCCCGTCCGTCCCCAGGGGCTGCCGCCCCTTCGACCCCGCCAGGGGCTCCGCCCCTGCACCTCGGCGGGGACCGCGTCCCCCGCACCCCCCGCGGGGCTCCGCCTCCGCACCCCGTTTCGGGGCTCCGCCCCGGACCCCGATCGGCCTGAACGGCCTCGTCCTCAAACGCCGGACGGGCTGAGAGTGCCTGAGCGGTCTCTTCCTCAAACGCTGGACAGGCTGAGAGTGCCTGAGCGGTCTCGGCCTCAGACCCCGGAGGTGCTGCAACCCCGGAGGGGCTGAAAGTGGCGTGGGTGGGTGGGCACGAGTGGGGGGCTGGTCGGGAGGGAAAAGCAATGCCGGCGCAGCTCCCCAGCTGCGCCGGCATTTTTGCCGTCCGCCGCACCCCCGTCCCCACGGGGTTTCATGGGTGGATGTCCCCGCCCGGACCGCTCTTCCGGGCCTGGGGTCGCCGCTCAGCGCCCCAGCATCACGCCCACGGACGACGCCTGTGTGGCCACTGTCTCCCAGCCGTCGAAGACGAAGAAGAGCAGGGCCGCCAGGGGGAGGGCCATGAGTGTCGCCACCAGGGGGTGGCGGCGGCCCGTGCGGCGGTGGAGCGCGGTGCGCTCCTGGGTGCGGATCAGTGTCCGCGGTGCCGTTAGGGCCATGGTCCCTCTCCTGACCGTTCTCAGTTGTCGTTGGCAGCGGCGGGTGTCTGACCTCGGGGGACGAGTGCTGCACCCGCCGCTTGACCTCAAATCTAGGCGTCCGGCGCTCGCCGCACGTCATGCCCTCGTACCGATTGCCGGGCCTCCCGGAGGATGAGCCGTGAGCTGGTGAGTACTCCCCTGGGTGGAGACGGGGTCCTAGGACTCAGGGTCTTCCCGGAGGGGGCGCCCGGTGCGCCCGGCCTTTTCCGAGCTGTCCTCCCTGGGGATCGGCTGCTCGACCAGGGCCAGCACCCGGTTCGCCATGAAGCGGGCCGTACGGACCACGGAGCCGCTTCGGGTGACTTCGCTCACTTCCACGACACCTCGGCGTACCGCCGTCTCCACCCGGCGGCCCGCCCTGCTGGCCACCACCTCGTAGGTGCGGGTCGTGTCCCCCGCGTCCACGACTATTTCCACGCGATCACCCTTCACGTGTTCAATCCCCCTTCTTCGGTGGGTGGTTGAGGTCGCGGGACTACTGAAGTCCGCCTGCTCACGGGGTCCCTGACCACCCTTCAAGTCTCCCATCCGGCACTGACAATCGATCTGGGCGAGAGGGCGCGGCCTCTGCGCGCGGGCGGCCGTGGAAACGTAAGCTGTGCCACGTCACACGGACCGGGCAGCGGGGATGAACATGGCGATGATGCGCCTGAGGCGCGAGGACCCGCGCGTCGTCGGCTCGTTCAGGCTTCACAGACGGCTCGGCGCGGGTGGGATGGGCGTCGTGTACCTGGGCTCCGACAAGAAGGGGCAGCGGGTCGCCCTGAAAGTCATCCGGCCGGATCTGGCGGAGGACCAGGAGTTCCGGTCGCGGTTCGCGCGGGAGGTCTCCGCCGCGCGGCGGATCAGGGGCGGGTGCACGGCTCGGCTCGTCGCCGCCGATCTCGACGCCGAACGGCCCTGGTTCGCCACTCAGTACGTGCCCGGTCCCTCACTGCACGACAAGGTCGCCGACGGGGGGCCGCTGGGTGCGGCCGATGTGGCGGCTGTGGGAGCAGCGCTGTCGGAGGGGCTCGTCGCCGTGCACGAGGCCGGCGTCGTGCACCGGGATCTCAAGCCGTCGAACATCCTGCTGTCCCCGAAGGGGCCGCGGATCATCGACTTCGGTATCGCCTGGGCGACCGGGGCGTCCACTCTGACGCATGTCGGCACTGCTGTCGGCTCCCCCGGTTTCCTTGCGCCGGAGCAGGTGCGCGGTGCCGCCGTCACCCCGGCCACCGACGTGTTCTCGCTGGGGGCGACCCTGGCGTACGCGTCGATGGGCGACTCGCCCTTCGGGCACGGCAGTTCCGAGGTGATGTTGTACCGGGTCGTACACGAAGAGGCGCAGTTGCGCGGCGTTCCGGACGCGCTGGCTCCGCTGGTGCGGGCCTGTCTGGCGAAGGATCCCGAGGAGCGGCCCAGCACGCTTCAGCTGTCGCTGCGGCTCAAGGAGATCGCCGCCCGTGAGGCGCAGGGGCTCGCCGACCCGCGTCCGCCCGCGCCGCGTTCCGGGGAGGCGGACCGGCCCACCGGGCGGCTCGTCGACACCTATCCGGAGCAGCAGCGCGAACACCGCCGGCCCCCGGGCCCGCAGGGGGCTGCGCCGTCGCGGGGTTCTTCCGCCGGGTCGCGCGGGGTCCCTCCGGTGCGGGGCGGGGCGGCTCCTTCGCGAAGCGGCAACGCCTCCCGCGGTGGCCCCCCGCCGCCCCAGCGTTCCGGGGCCCGGCCCCCCGCCCCGGGGTCGCGGAACACGTCCCGGCAGGGCACGGGGGCCCGGCCCGCGCCGCGCAGCGGCACCGGTCGTCCGGCGCCCAGGCCCACGGGGACGGGGCGGCGGCCTGCCAATCCCCGGTTGCTGCGGCAGCGGCTGTTCGTGTTCGTCGTCGTGACGTTGCTGGTGGCGCTCGGCATCGCCGCGGCGCAGGGATGCCAGGGGCCGTCGCGGGGACTGGGCGGGGGCGACGGCTTCGTACCGCTGCAGCAACAGCATGTGGAGCCCGGAAGCGCCCAGGTGAACTGAGGCGTCACAGCCCCGGCAGGGTCCGTTCGAAGAACTCCCGGTCGCCGTCGAAGACCGGGGTGAGCGCCAGGAACTCCTCCGGTGTGACCCAGCGGGTCTCGGCGACCTCGACGGGGTCGGGGACGACCTCGCCGTCGGTCGCGTCCGCGGTCCACCAGTGGAGGCGGAAGAGACCGTCGTCGGTCTCCGACTCCCAGACCTTGGCGAGAGGGGAGACCGTGAGGCCGACCTCCTCCCGGACCTCGCGGACCACGGCCTGCTCCTGGGTCTCCCCCGGTTCGACCTTGCCGCTGAGGGGCTGCCAGTAGCCGGGGCGGGGGACGCCGGGGCCGCGACGGATCGCCAGTACCCGGCCGTTCCGGCGCAGGACCGCGACGATCGCCTCCCGCTGGGGCACCGGACTATCCCGGCGGGCGGCCCGTGGCCACCGCGTAGAAGGCGACCGCGGCCGCCGCGCCCACGTTGAGGGAGTCGACGCCGTGGGACATGGGGATGCGGACCCATTCGTCGGCGGCGACCAGTGCCTGGGTGGACAGGCCGTCGCCCTCGGCGCCGAGCATCAGGGCCACGCGGTCCATCTTGTGCGGGGCGGCCTCGTCGAGGGACCTGGCCTTTTCGTCGGGGGTGAGCGCTAGGAGCGTGAAGCCGGCCTCGCGGACCGATTCCAGGCCCTTGGGCCAGGTGTCGAGGCGGGCGTAGGGGACGGAGAAGACCGCGCCCATCGAGACCTTGACGCTGCGGCGGTACAGGGGGTCCGCGCAGTCCGGGGAGAGCAGGACCGCGTCCATGCCCAGGGCGGCCGCCGAGCGGAAGATGGCGCCGATGTTGGTGTGGTCGTTGACCGACTCCATGACGACGACCCGGCGCGTGGTCTGGAGGAGTTCGGCGGCCGTCGGCAGCGGTTTGCGCTGCATGGAGGCGAGCGCACCGCGGTGCACGTGGTAGCCGGTGACCTGTTCGGCCAGGTCCGGGCTGACCGCGTACACGGGTGCCGGAAGCTCGTCGATGACGTCGCGCATGACGTCGACCCACTTCGCGGACAGCAGCATCGAGCGCATCTCGTACCCGGCGTCCTTCGCCCGGCGGATGACCTTCTCGCCCTCGGCGATGAACAGGCCCTCGGCCGGTTCGCGCTTGCGGCGCAGCTCCACGTCGGTCAGGCCTGTGTAGTCGCGCAGGCGCGGGTCGTCGGGATCCTCAACGGTGATGAGATCGGCCACAGGGTGATACTGCCTTGTCCTGGGTGTGGTGCCAACGGCTGTGCAAGAGTTGGGTTACCCGCGGTTACGCGGACGGCTGCGGACCTACGCCGACGACCTCGCCGATGACGATGACCGCCGGCGGCTTGACCTCCTGCGTCCGCACGGTCTCGCCGACCGTCGCCAAGGTCGCGTCGACGCGGCGCTGGGCGGCCGTGGTGCCCTCCTGGACCAGGGCGACGGGGGTGTCGGCGGGCTTGCCGTGTGCGACGAGGGTCTCGGCGATCTTTCCGATCTTGTCGACACCCATGAGGATCACGAGCGTGCCGGTGAGCTTCGCCAGGGACGCCCAGTCGACCAGGGAGCGCTCGTCGTCGGGGGCGACATGGCCGCTGACCACCGTGAACTCGTGAGCGACGCCCCGATGGGTGACCGGGATGCCGGCCGCGCCCGGGACCGAGATCGAGCTGGAGATGCCGGGGACGACGGTGCACGGGATGCCGGCCTCGGCGAGGGCGTTCAGCTCCTCCATGCCCCGGCCGAAGACGTAGGGGTCGCCGCCCTTCAGCCGTACGACCGACTTGCCCTGCTTGGCGTGTTCGATCAGGGCGTTGTTGATGGCCTCCTGGGCCATGAAACGGCCGTACGGGATCTTCGCCGCGTCGATCACCTCGACGTGCGGCGGGAGTTCGGCGAGGAGGTCGCGGGGGCCGAGGCGGTCGGCGATGACGACGTCGGCCTCGGCGAGGAGGCGGCGGCCGCGAACCGTGATGAGGTCCGGATCGCCCGGGCCGCCGCCGACGAGGGCGACGCCCGGGGTGCGGGTGCGGTGATGGGGCGCCACCAGGGTGCCGTCGCGCAGGCCCTCGACGACCGCGTCGCGGATGGCGGCGGTGTGGCGGGGGTCTCGGCCGCGGGCATCGGTGGTGAGGACGGCGACCGTGACGCCCTCGCTGTGGCCGGCCGCCGGGGTCCAGGCCGTCGCGGCGTCGGCGTCGTCGGAGCGGACGCACCAGACGCGGTGGCGTTCCGCCTCGGCGGAGGCACGGGTGTTCGCTTCCGTGTCGCCGGTGGCGATCAGGGCGTACCAGGCGTCTTCGAGGTCCCCTTCGGCGTACGAACGCTTCTGCCAGGTGATCTCGCCCGCGTCCGCCATGGCTTCGACGGACGGCGTCGCCTCGGGCGATACGAGGAGGACGTCCGCGCCCGCTGCGATCAGGGCCGGGAGGCGGCGCTGGGCCACCTGGCCGCCACCGAGGACGACCACTTTGCGGCCGGTGAGGCGGAGGCCTACGGGGTAGGCGGGGTTTTCGGCCATGAGGGTGCGGCTCCTCTTTACGGCGGTGCAGTGGCCCTGACGTGCGGATTTTAAAGGGCAGGAGGGTTTGGCGGCTCACGTGGTCCAGTGGCTGAGCACCGTGGCCGGGTGCGGGTTCGTGGTCCGTGCACGCCCGTTCCGTCCTGCGGGACGACTGGCCACGGACCACTTACGCCTACTTTTCAGTTACCCCTGCGGAGTCGAAGGTCGCCACCTCGTGCATGGCCCGTGCCGTGCTCTGCACCAGCGGCAGGGCGAGGAGGGCGCCCGTGCCCTCGCCGAGGCGGAGGTCGAGGTCGACCAGGGGGCGCAGGCCCAGCTTGTTGAGGGCGGCCACATGGCCGGGCTCGGCGCTGCGGTGGCCCGCGATGCAGGCCGCGAGGACCTCGGGGGCGATCGCACGGGCGACCAGGGCCGCGGCGCCGGCGCTGACGCCGTCAAGGATCACCGGGGTGCGGAGCGAGGCGCCGCCCAGCAGGAGGCCGACCATCGCCGCGTGTTCGAAGCCGCCGATCGCGGCGAGGACGCCGATAGGGTCGGCCGGGTCCGGCTGGTGGACCTCGATCGCGCGGCGGACGACCTCGGTCTTGCGGGCCAGGGTCTCGTCGTTGATGCCGGTGCCGCGGCCGGTCACCTCGGCCGGGTCGGTGTCCGTGAAGACCGAGATCAGGGCGGCGGACGCCGTGGTGTTGGCGATGCCCATCTCGCCCGTCAGCAGCGCCTTGTTGCCGGCCGCCACCAGGTCGCGGGCCGTCTCGATGCCGACCTCGATGGCCTGCTTGGCCTCCTCGCGGGTCATCGCGGGGCCGGTGGTCATGTCGGAGGTGCCCGCGCGAACCTTGCGGGGAAGCAGGCCGGGGGTGGCGGGCAGGTCGGCGGCGACGCCGACGTCCACCACGCACACCTCCGCGCCCACCTGTCCGGCGAAGGCGTTGCAGACCGCGCCGCCGCCGAGGAAGTTGGCGACCATCTGAGCGGTCACCTCCTGCGGCCAGGGGGTGACGCCCTGCGCGTGCACGCCGTGGTCACCGGCGAAGATCGCGACGGCCGCGGGCTCCGGGATGGGCGGCGGGCACTGGCGCGACAGCCCGGACAACTGCGCGGAGATGATCTCCAGCATGCCGAGCGCACCGGCCGGCTTGGTCATACGCTTCTGCCGCTCCCAGGCCTCGCCGAGGGCCTTGGCGTCCAGCGGGCGGATCTGGGCGACGGTCTCGGCGAGCAGGTCGTGCGGCTCCTCACCGGGCAGGGCGCGACGCCCGTACGTCTCCTCGTGCACGACCCAGGACAGCGGGCGGCGCTTGGACCAGCCGGCCTGCATCAGCTCGGGCTCGTCCGGGAACTCGTCGACGTAACCCACGCACAGGTAGGCGATCACTTCGAGGTGCTCGGGCAGCCCCAGCGCGCGGACCATCTCGCGCTCGTCGAAGAAGCTGACCCAGCCGACGCCGAGGCCTTCGGCGCGGGCGGCGAGCCAGAGGTTCTCGACCGCGAGCGCGGCGGAGTACGGCGCCATCTGCGGCTGGGTGTGGCGGCCGAGGGTGTGCCGGCCGCCGCGGGTCGGATCGGCGGTGACGACGATGTTCACCGGGGTGTCGAGGATGGCCTCGATCTTCAGTTCCTTGAACTGCTTCGCCCGGCCCTTGGGCAGCGACTTCGCGTATGCGTCGCGCTGGCGCATGGCCAGTTCGTGCATGCTGCGGCGGGTGTCGGCGGAGCGGATGACCACGAAGTCCCACGGCTGCGAGTGGCCGACGGACGGGGCCGTGTGCGCGGCCTCCAGGACGCGGAGCAGCACCTCGTGCGGGATCGGGTCGCTGCGGAAGCCGTTGCGGATGTCGCGGCGCTCGCGCATGACCTTCATGACGGCCTCGCGCTCGGCCTCGTCGTAGGCGGGCGCGGCCGGGCCAGTGGACTGTCGTACTTCTTCCACGGCGGCCGTGCTCTCTTCTTCCGGGTCTTCCTGGTCGGCGGCCCTGGTGTCCAGGTCCTCCGCGTGCTGTACGAGTTCGGAGTCGGCCTCCCGCGGGGCGGGGACCCTGACGATCGGTTCCGGCGAGTCCTCCTCCGAGGGGAGGGTGAGGGCGTGCGGCGGGGTCGGGGCGAGGTGCGGGGTCGTCGGCACGGAGCCCTCGACGAGGATGAACTGGCCGACGGACGCGTCCGGTTGCGGGTCCGCGGCGACCGGCTCGGGCGTGTCCGCGCCTGGGACGGACTGCGCCGGGTCCGCAGCCTCGTCGGCCGCAGGTGCAGGTGCGGCCTCGGCGGAGCTTGCGGTCGGCTCGGGGGCGAGGGGCTCTGCGGGGTGCGCCTGGTCCGCCGTGGAACCGGCGTCGGCGGGCTCGGGGGCCGGGGCGGAGAGCGCCGGAGACACGGCGGGAGTGGCCGGGTCGGCTACGGCGACGGCCTCGGGCTGCACTTCGGTCTGAGGCGCGGGCGTCGGAGCGTCCGGGGCGGTCTGGACCGGGTGACCGCTCTGGTCCTGGTGGCCGTGCTCTGCGTCCACGAGGTGAGGCGAGGGCTCGGGGGCGGCGGTTGCGTCTGCCGCCGGTACCACGGGCTGCCCGGGGTGTGCCGGGTCCGGGGCTGCCGGGAACGGGGTTGCTCCGGCGGCCTCCGCGGTCCCCGGCATCTGTGCGGGCGCCTCGGCGGTCTGCAGGGGCTCGACGGGAAGGGCCTGGGCGGGTTCGCTGGCGACGGCCTGGGCGGGCGCAACGACGATGGGCTGGGGCGCAGCCAGGTCGGTGGCGTCAGCAGCTTGGCCGGCATCCGGCGCCACGGTCTGTGCGGCCTCGGGGGCGATTGCTTCAGGTGCCTGTTCGGTATGCAGTGCGGCCGTCTCGGGGAGCTGCCCGGCCTCGGCGACCACTGCCTGGGGGAACTGCCCGGCCTCGTGGGCGACCGCCTCGGGGACCTGCGCGGCCCCTGCCGCGACCGCCTCGGGGGACTGCTCGCTCTCGGGCGCCACCGCCTCCGTGACCTGTGGTGCTTCGGGCGTCACAGCCACGGCGGGCTGCTCGCTGCCGGGCGCAGCCCCCTCGGTGATCGCTGCGCCCTCTGACGTGGCGGCCTCTGTGATCGGTGATGCAACGGGCTCGACCGGTGCGCCCTGTGCCGCGGGCCCCTCGGCGACCGGGGCAGCCCCAGGCGTAAGACCCTCGGCGACCGGTGCGTTCTCAACCGTCGGCGCCTGTGCCGGGGCGTGGGGCGCCTCCGGAACCTGGCCGGCCTGCTGCGCGGGCGCTGCCTCGGGAGTCGGCACGGCCTCGGGTGCGGGCACAGGAGCGGACACGGCCTCCACACCGGGCACGGCTGGAACGGGCTGCCCGCCTTGGGGGGCGAGTCCGGCTCCGGGGATCAGCCCGGCCTCGGGCGCAGAACCGGCCAGTTCGTCCTGCCCGGCGTCCGGGGCAACCGGGGGAACCGCGCCCGGCTGGACGTCTTCAGTGGCTCCCGCCGGAGCCGCCTGCGCGCTGTCCGCGGCGAACTCGCCCGGAGCCCCGTGCCCACTCCCCTGGGCGGGGAATCCGCCGGGAGCGGCGTGTCCGTCCCCGGCGACAGGCCCGCCCTCAGCCGGCGCACCCGCAGCCGCTCCGGCGGCCTGCCCGCCCTCCACGGCGGACACCCCCACCGGAACGTGCCCGCCTTGCGGGCCGTGGGCCACGCCGACGTCACCGCGCTGCGCCGCCGGGGCGGTCTCCGTTGCGATGTGGGCCATGGCGGGCTGCGCGGCGGCCACCGGCTCCGGGCTCGGCTCAGCCGCCGGAACAACCGTTTCCGCAGTCTGTGCCTCGGCGGTCACCGGTGCCCCCGTCTGCGGCGCGGCCTGCACCTGGGCACCCCAAGGGGCCGCGCCCTGCGGGGTCACCTCGCGGAGCTGGGAGGCGTCGAAGTAGTCGGGGCCGGTGGCCGGCGCGGCGGGCTGGCGTACCGGTGCGCCCGCGGGGCCGCGGTCGGCGAGAGAGCGGACCGGGCTTGCCGAGGTGTCGGGGATCGGCGGGCCGAGGTGCAGCGGGCGACGCGGCGTCACCGGCGTGGGCGCGGGCGTCGGGTTGGGGAGGCGGACGCCGCCGAGGTCGACCGAGCCGCTGTCGCGGCCCGCCGTCTCGTGCGGGCCCGGCTCGTGGACGGCCTCGACGACCGGCTCGGGCGCGGGCGGGGCGACCTCGTTGCCCCACGGGCTCTGGGCGCCCGGCAGCAGCAACAGGTCTTCGTCCTCGGCGGTGGTCTCGGAGAGGTAGGTGTACGCACCGTGCGCGTGGACGCCCGGCTGTTCCACCATGCCTGCGCTCTCCGGCAGTCCCTCGCCCGGGACCTGGCCGGTGTCGGTCATGCGTACCCCTCGCCCATCGGTTAGTGCTTCTACGTCCAGCCCACCGGGAGCGGCGCACCGACCGCCCCCGCAGTGAAGAACGAGCGTGCCTGCCCAGCGGCACGAACGACCCGCCCGCAAAAGGCGACAAAGCCATTCAGTGGCATTGTCCCGGCCGTTCCCCCGTCACGACAGGTTGATCCGTGACGACCCGCTGTGGACTGCGCCACGTTGCGCGTCCTCCGGTTCTGCCGTACCGCACCCACCCCAAAAGGGGCGTGTTTTCCGGACATTGACGAACGAAGTGCCGGGCCACCCAGTGCGGTACAACAGTCGGCCAGCCTACCGCGAGCGGTACGACTACAGGATCACCGGGACGGCAGAAACCAGGATCACTGGGACGGCGCCAGGGTCACGATGCGCGCCCCGGGAGCTCCCGCCCGCCACACCCCTCAACGAGGCTCCCCCAGTGCTCAACGCCTGGGGGCACCCCCATCGCGCCGCTCCAATTCTCCTGTGAGCAGGAACGCAACGCTCCGCTCCGTCTCCGTCCAGGCCCTGGTGTCGAGTTCGACGGACTGGATGAGGGCGCACTCGACCTGGTAGCCGTGCTCCGTGAGGTCCCGGCCGACGAGTTCGGCCGCGTCGCGGGTGGCGGCGTGGGTGACGATGCGCTGCGGGCGGCGGTCGGCGACCGCGGAGACCACGGCCGCTCCCCCGCCGCCGACGCGGACGACGTCGGGCTCGGGCAGGTTTTCCAGGACGTGCGGGGCCGTGCCCTGCACGATCTGCAGCTGGACACCGAAGTGCCGGGCGGCGGCGTCCGTGCGGGCGCAGGCCTCCAGCTCACGGTCGACGGCGATGACGGCGGCCCCGGCGCGTGCCGCTTCGGTGGCGAAGGCACCGCTGCCGCAGCCGATGTCCCAGACGAGGTCCCCTACCCGCGGGCCCAGCCGGGCGAGTTGTGCGGCGCGGAGCAGATCCGTCTCGCCCTCGCCGAGCGGGCCGTCGTAGGCCTCGGCGGGCTGGGTCCAGCCGCGCGGTCCTGCGGCCGGGTCGCGGCCGGACAGCCAGCCGCCGCCCTCGCCTGGGACACCGGGTCCGGCGGGTCCGCCGATGACGATGACGACGTTCGGGTCGCGCCAGGTGTGGTCGGGGGCCTTGTCGGAGGTGACGACGGTGACCTGTTCGCGTTCGGTGCCGAGTTCCTCGCAGATGACGAAGGTGCGGTGGACGCCTTCGAGGAGGAGGCCGAGTTCGGCGGGGCCCGCACCGGGTGAGGTGAGGACGGCGACTTTGGTGTGGGCGCGGCACACATTCACTGCGCGTCGCAGGGTACGGCGGTGTGCGACGACCACTTGGGCGTCGTCCCAGGGCATACCGGCGCGGGCGAAGGCCGCGGCCACGGAGGAGACCGCGGGAACGACCTCGACCTCGAGGCCGAACTCGGGTGCGCGCAGGGTTCGTACGACGCCGAAGAATCCGGGGTCGCCGTCGGCCAGTACGACCGCGGTGCCGCGGTGGCCGGCGATGCGGCGGGCGGCGAGGGAGACGCTGCCGAGGCGGATGCGCTCGGCGCGGGGCGGCACTTCGGGGAGCGCCAGGTGGTGGGCGGCACCGGCCACCAGTGTGGCGGCGCTCAGGGCGGAGCGGGCCGCGGCGGTCAGGGGCGAGCCGTCCCAGCCGATCACCGTGACACGGTCGGCCATCGTCGTCGGTCTCCAGGGGTTTTACGCAGGTCGGGCTCCGTGAGGGTACCTGGTGTCAGGCGTGCGCCCTCGAGCCCCAGGGTTCAGTTCCAGTCGGTGAAGGTCGTGAAACCGCCGGTGTCGGCCAGTTGTTCGCTGACTCCGGCCAGGTCCTCCGGCAGCAGGCTCCAGACGATGACGTCGGTGCGGACGTCCGTCCATTCCCCGTCCCCGCCCCGGGCGCGGGCTATCCAGGCGTTGCGCAGGACGCCCTCGCTGATACAGCCGATCTTCTGGGCCACCTGCTGGGAGGCGGTGTTGTCGGCGGCGGTGCGCAGTTCCAGACGTTCGAACTTCTGGTCATGGAAGAGCCACTGTGCGGTGGCTAGGGCCCCCTCGGAGGCGTAGCCCTCACCGCGGGCCCAGGGGGCGATGACATAGGCGATCTCGCTGGAGCGGACACGCCAGTTCGTGTTCTGCAGGTGCACGATGCCGACGAGGCGCTGGGTGAGGAACTCGGTGACGGCGAAGACGATGCCGCGGCCCTCGGCGCGTTCGGCGGGGGCGAGTCGGTCGATCCAGGTGCGGGCGTCGGCCTCGGTGTAGGGGTGCGGGGCGGAGGTCCAGGCGACGACCTGCTCGTCGTTCATCATCTCGGCAAGACCGGTCACGTCGTCCTCGTCGAAGGGACGCAGCACCAACCGCTCCGTGCTGATGGAGATGTTGGGGAAGGTGCTAGTCATGCGCCGCTCCGTAACCTTCGGAAAACCTTCAGGGCCTGCTGAACTGCCCAGCATGCAGCATCAAGGCACGGAACTGCACCACGGGGTCCACCCGCGGTGAGCGAGTGGACCCCGTGCGTGGCGATACGCCGTATACGTGAGGTTAGAAGGACGGGATGACCGAGCCCTGGTACTTGTCCTCGATGAACTTCTTCACCTCGGGCGAGGTGAGCAGCTTGGCGAGCTTCTTCACCCGCGGGTCCTTCTCGTTGCCCTTCTTCACCGCGAGGAAGTTGCCGTACGGGCTGTTCTTCGCGGACTCCAGGACGAGGGCCTCCTTGGCGGGCTTGATGCCCGCGGAGATGGCGTAGTTGCCGTTGACGACCGCGGCGTCCACGTCGTCCAGGGAGCGCGCGGTCTGGGCCGCCTCGACCTCCTTGAAGTTGAGGTTCTTCGGGTTCTTGGCGATGTCCTGGGGGGTCGCTTCGCTGCCTGCGCCGTCCTTGAGCGTGATGAGCCCATTGGCGGCGAGCAGCTTCAGGGCGCGGGCCTCGTTCACGGCGTCGTTCGGGACGGCGATCGTGGCACCGCTCTTCAGCGCGTCGGCCTTCTTGACCTTGTGGGAGTAGAGGCCGAGCGGCTCCAGGTGGACCGTGACGACGGGCACGATGTGGGTGCCGCGCTTCTTGTTGAAGTCGTCGAGGTACGGCTGGTTCTGGAAGTAGTTGGCGTCCACCGAGCCGTCCTCGGTCGCGGTGTTCGGGACGATGTAGTCCTGGAACTCCTTGACCTCAAGGTCGAGTCCGGCCTTCTTCGCCAGGTTCTTCTTGACGAAGTCGAGGATCTCGGCGTGCGGGGTCGGGCTCGCGGCGACGACCAGCGGTCCGCTGTAGTCGGAGGAGCTCGCGGCGGAGTCCGTGCCCGAGCCGCAGGCGGTGAGCCCGAAGGTGAGGGCCCCGGCGGCGAGGACGGCGGTGGTGAGCTTTGCGGTGTTACGCACGAAAAGTGCCTTTCCTGAAGGGTGCAGCGACCCCGCAATGGGTGGTGCGGGGAGTCTGTGAGAGGGGTTACGCGACCTTGCCGACGTCGGTGGTCGCGGCCTCCTCGGGCTTGAGCAGACGGAGCCTGGGCGCCGCGCCGGAGCGCCCGCCGCGCCGGTGCAGCGAGCGGGCCGCGTAGTCGCCGGCGAACTGGATGACCGAGATGACCACGGCGAGGATCGCCACGGTGATCCACATGAGCTCGGTCTCGAAGCGCTGGTAGCCGTAGCGGATGGCGATGTCGCCGAGGCCGCCGGCGCCGACCGTGCCGGCCATCGCGGAGTAGCCGATCAGGGCGACGATCGTGGTGGTGGTGCTGGAGATCAGCGAGGGCAGCGACTCGGGGACGAGGACCTTGCGGACGACGGTCCAGGTGTTGCCGCCCATCGACTGCACCGCCTCGACGAGCCCGCCGTCCACTTCGCGGACAGCCGTCTCGACAAGGCGCGCGAAGAACGGGATGGCCCCGATGGCCAGCGGCACGATGGCGGCCTCGCGACCGATGGTCGTGCCGGTTATCCAGCGGGTGAAGGTCATCAGGGCGACCATGAGGATGATGAACGGCATCGAGCGGGCGACGTTCACGATCTGCCCGATGACCCTGTTGGCGAGGACGTTCTGCAGCAGCCCGCCGCGGTCCGTGAGGACGAGCAGGATGCCGAGCGGGAGCCCGCCGACGACGGCGATCAGCGTGGACCAGCCGACCATGTAGAGGGTGTCCCAACACGCCTGGGACAGCAGCGGCGACATCTCCGACCAGGTCACAGCTCGGCACCTTCCTTGAGCAGTACGGGCTCCTGGCCCAACACGTCGATCTGCAGGCCCTGTTCGCGCAGGAAGCCGATCGGCACGACGTTGTCCTCGTAGCGGCCGGGCAGTTCGAGGCGCATCCGGCCGACCTGGAGTCCGCCGACGGTGTCGATGGCGGCACCCAGGATCGAGATGTCGATGTTGTAGGTGCGCGAGAGCTGCGAGATGACCGGCTGGGTGGCGGCCTCGCCCTGGAAGGTCACGTCGACGACGGTGCGGTCGTCGTCGCCGGTGGCCTCGCCGCCCACCGGGAAGAGAGCGGAGGCCAGCTCGGAGCCCGGCGTCGCGAGCAGCTCGCTCACCGTCCCGGACTCGACGATGCGTCCCTTCTCCATCAGCGCCGCCGAGTCGCAGATCGACTTCACGACGTCCATCTCGTGGGTGATGAGCAGGACCGTCAGACCCAGCTGCCGGTTCAGGTCGCGCAGCAGCTGGAGGATGGAGCGGGTGGTCTCCGGGTCGAGGGCGCTGGTCGCCTCGTCGGACAGCAGGACCTTGGGGTCGCCGGCCAGGGCGCGGGCGATGCCGACGCGCTGCTTCTGGCCGCCGGAGAGCTGGGCGGGGTAGGCCTTGGCCTTGTCGGCGAGCCCGACGAGGTCGAGGAGTTCGAGGGCCTTCCTCGACCGCTCCTTGCCCGACTTGCCGAGGATCTCCAGCGGCAGCTCGACGTTGTCCTGGACGGTCCGCGAGGACAGCAGGTTGAAGTGCTGGAAGACCATGCCGATATGGCTGCGGGCCTGGCGGAGCTCCTTGCCGGCTCGGGGGCCGCGCCCCGCCAGGGCGGTGAGGTCCTGCCCGGCGACGGTCACCGTCCCGGCGGTGGGCCGCTCCAGCAGGTTGACGCAGCGGATGAGCGAGGACTTGCCGGCGCCGGACTGGCCGATGACGCCGTACACCTCGCCTTGGCGGACATGCAGGTCTACGCCGTCCAGGGCGGTGACCTCTCGGCCGCGTGAGCGGTAGACCTTGGTCAGGCCTGAAGTCGTGATCACTGGGTTTCCGTCACTGTCGAGTACGCGGGCGTGGGTGTGCCCTGGTACGGAAGGGAAAGTCATGCGCGGGTGGCTCGGTCACATACGGCAGACGGCGTACGGACATGCCACGGCGGCTCGCTTCGGGGCGCGAGGCTCAGGGGGGTGGTGCAGGGGCCCTCTAGAAGGCGCGCATTCGACACATACAACGAGCACCGGGCGTCATGGTCGCCTCGGTCGCAAGGGTGCGGCAGCTCGTCGTGGTCATGCGATCAGTAAAGCAGACGTATCGGAGCGACCAAGACCCGCTGTCCACATGGCGGACAGTGGTGGACGGGTCAGGGCGGCGTCCAGCCGCTGGGCCGGGCCGGGCGCAGCAGGTCTTTTGGGCCGTATTAAGGTCGCTCCATGCTTGATGCCCTGACGCTGGTGACCGGCGTCGCCGCGCTGCTGCTCGCCGCCTGGTGCGGGTGGGCCGCCTACCGCGACCAGCCGACGAAGGACTGGCACTTCATCGGCATGGCCGTGGTGTCGCTGCTGGCCGTGGTGCAACTGGCGATCGGGATCGTGCTGCTGGCGCGTGGCGAGAAGCCGGAGCAGGGCACGACGATCTTCGTGGCGTATCTGCTGGGCGCGTTCGCGTGTGTACCGGCGGCGGGCTTCATGTCCCTGGCGGAGCGCACCCGTTGGGGTTCGGTGACGGTCGCCGCCGGCGGTATCGTCCTGGCCGTTCTCGAAGTGCGGCTCTACGACATCTGGGGAGGCTGAGGTGACCTCGGTGCAGGAGAAGCCCACGAGGACGCGGCTGATCAGCGGGCCGGGGATGCTGCTCGTCTGGTTCTACGGCGTCATGGTCGTCGGGGCCGTTTCACGCTCCGTGTTCCAGATCGCGACCGAGTTCGACCGGGCACCGCTCGCCTACTCACTGTCCGCCGTCGCGGGTGTCGTCTACGGCTTCATCACGTACTCGCTGGTCCGCGGCGGCGAAACCGCCCGCAAGGCGGCACAGTGGTGCTGCGCCGCCGAACTCGCGGGTGTGCTGATCGTCGGTACCTGGACCCTGGTCGAGCCGTCCGCCTTCCCGGACGCGACGGTGTGGTCGGACTACGGCATGGGGTACGTCTTCATCCCCGTACTGCTGCCGCTGTCCGCGCTGTACTGGCTGCGCAGGAACCGCACGGTCACGCAGTAGCCACGTACGCCTCGGCCGGCTTCTCCAGGACGATCATCGGTACCCCGTCGTTGCCCTGCGAGGTGCCCACGGCCTGGTAGCCCACGCGACGGTACAACCGCAGGTTGCCCTCGCTGCGGTGGCCGGTGTGGAGGCGGAACACCTTGGCGCCGCGCTCCTCCGCCAGCGCCGACTCGGCCGCGCGCAGCAGTCGCGCCCCGATGCCGTGGCCCTGGAGGCGGGGGTGGACGCAGAGCTTGCCGATGGAGGCGGAGCCGTCCTCGGTCACGCGGCCGCGGACCGAGCCGACGACCTCCTCGCCGAGCCGCGCCACGAAGACGCAGTCGGCGGCCACCTCCTGGCGGACCGAGTCCAGGCTCTGGACGAGCGGGTCGATGCGGTAGTTGCCGTACAGCGCCGCCTCGCTCTGGAAGCACAGGTACTGGAGCCTGAAGATCTGCTCTGCATCCTGCTCGGTCGCCACCGAGATGGTCACGCTCATGCCCATGTGCGCACGCCTCCCGCTCACCTGATCGCCACGTTGTCCCTCACTCCTATCCCCGCGGTTCGCGGGCCGCAACCTCCGGCGAGAGCAAACGACGGAGACATCCCAGGCATCTGGAACGTTCCGGGCCGAGACTGCCCTGTGAGATACCCAACTCCCCCGCGATTTCCCGGTATGTCAGATCCTTCGGGGACAGCAGGGCCTCCATCAGGCTGGGGCAGCGGCCGGGCAGGCGGCGGACGGCATCCCGCAGGGCCCGGCGGCGGGCCGCCGCGAGGGCGAGCTGTTCCGGGTCGCGGTCGACGTCGTCGGCCGGCTCGATGTCGTACGGCCGTTCGTGTCGGGTCGTACGGCGGGTGCGGCGCGCCTCGGAGCGGACGGCGCTGCGCAGCCAGCGCTGGGGATCGACGGGCGGGCCGTCCGCCTCGAGATGTTCCAGGAGGCGGAGCCAGACCGCCTGTTCCAGGTCACCCGGCTCGGCTCCGGAGGCATGCGCCTCGGCGGAGGCCTCGGCGGTGAGCAGCGGGCGCAGAGCGGCAACCAGGTCATGCGTCATATGCGGTTCGACGCGGCCGCCCGGGCCCGCGTTGCCCGGACGACCCACTGTTCACCCCAACCGGGGCCGGGGGCTCAGCCGTTGACGAAGTCCTCGCGGGCCAGCACACCGGTGTCGGCGTTGTCCGTGAAGACGCCGTCGATGCCGGTGGCGAAGTACGTCTCGAAGGCGCCGAAGGGGTCGCCGTACCCGTCCACGGCCGTGCCCTTGCGGAAGTCGGCTGGCAGGAACGGGTTCTCGTTGCGCATGGTGTACGGGTGCAGGATCAGGCCGACCTTGTGCGCGTCCGCGACGAGGGTGGTCGGCTTGTCGAGGCTGCCGTCCGCCTTCTTGGTGATGATCAGGTCGAGGGTCGGGCCGAGGCCCTGCGCGTAGCCGGCTATCTCCCGCAGGCCCTTCGGGGTGATCAGGTCGGCGACGGTGCGCGGGTCACCCGCCTCGACGAAGTCCCAGGGACGGGTGTTCGCGGCGGACAGGAGCACCACCAGCGGGTTGTCGACCAGCTTGTTCAGGCGCTGGATGCTGCTCGGCTCGAAGGACTGCAGGATGACCGGCGAGTTCCGCCTGTCCTTGCCGTACTTGTGCAGCAGCTTGGCGACCCGCTCCTCCAGGCCGAGGCCCAGCTTGCGGAAGTAGGTGGGGTGCTTGGTCTCGGGGTAGATCCACACCTGCTTGCCGCGCTTACGGGTCTGCTCGTCCTGCCACTTCAGGACCTCTTCGAAGGTGGGGATCTCCCAGCGGCCGTTGTAGAGCGTGTTGTGCGGGCGGTTGGCCGGAATGCGCTCGATCGCGCGCAGCGTCTTCAGCTCCGCAAGGGTGAAGTCCTCGGTGAACCAGCCGGTGACGGAGACGCCGTCGAGGACCTTGGTGGTCTTGCGGTCGGCGAACTCGGGGTGGTCGGCGACGTTCGTCGTCCCGCCGATCTCCGGCTCGTGGCGGCAGACCAGATGGCCGTCCTTGGTGGGGACCAGGTCGCCCGCCTCGACGACGTCGGCGCCCAGGTCGAGGGCCAGGTTGTACGAGCCGAAGGTGTGCTCGGGCCGGTAGCCGCTGGCTCCGCGGTGGCCGATGATCGTCGGCTTGGGCAGGCTCTTCAGCCCGCCCTTCCCGTAGCTCGCCTCCGCGGCTCTCGCCGTACCGGACAGGCCGAGTACGGCTCCGCCCGCGCCGAGTACCGCCGCGCCGAGGAGCGCCCGTCGTCCGGTGCTGCCTGTCTGCTCGTTCTCCTGCGTTCCCATGAGCGCCTCCCCTGACGTCGGCTCGATCTGTTCTCTCAGCGCGCCGATCGTAGGGGCGTGGACATGACGCGAGGGAGGCGCTGGCCGGAACATGCGGGTGACTCGGGATGTCGTATGGGTCGTACCGGGAACGAGAGCCGATGAGCGGTGAAGGGGCCCGCGTGGCTCGCCCGTTCGGCGGCGAGTCGTCCGTCACATAGTTCCGGGCTGTTACCGGCGGGCAACCTGGCGTCACCGCAGGTAAACCTGCGTCAACAGTGCGTAAGACCTCGGTGAACCCGATGTGCAAGACCCCGGGAACCGCGAGTATCGTCCTCACCTGCACATACTCATACCGAATCCCTTGACACCGGAGGGCCCGTTGTCCCGCTTCGCGCTCATCAAGGCAGTGCTCGGACCGATCATGCGCCTGATGTTCCGCCCACGGGTGGAGGGCGCGGAGCACATCCCGGGTGACGGTCCGGTCATCCTGGCCGGCAACCACCTCACCTTCATCGACTCGATGATCCTGCCGCTCGTGTGCGACCGGCAGGTGTTCTTCATCGGCAAGGACGAGTACGTCACCGGCAAGAGCCTCAAGGGCCGGCTGATGGCCTGGTTCTTCACCGGCGTCGGCATGATCCCGGTGGACCGCGACGGCGGCCGGGGCGGGGTCGCCGCGCTGATGACCGGGCGCCGCGTGCTGGAGGAGGGCAAGGTCTTCGGGATCTACCCCGAGGGCACGCGGTCGCCCGACGGGCGGCTGTACCGGGGGCGCACCGGTATCGCGCGGCTGACGCTGATGACGGGGGCGCCCGTTGTTCCCTTCGCGATGATCGGCACGGACAAGTTGCAGCCGGGCGGGGCGGGGATGCCCCGCCCCGGGCGGGTCACTGTTCGGTTCGGTGAGGCGATGGAGTTCTCCCGTTACGACGGGATGGACCGGGATCGGTATGTGCTGCGGGCTGTTACCGACTCCGTGATGGCTGAAGTCATGCGGCTGTCCGGCCAGGAGTACGTGGACATGTATGCGACCAAGGCCAAGGAAGCCGCGTAGGGGTTCGTTGTCGGGTGCGGCTTGTCTGTGGCTGGTCGCGCCCACGCGGTTGAGCCGCAAATCGATACAGCCCCGCGCCCCTTAAGAACGGCTGTCCAACCGTTGGTCTCGCAGCATGAACCAGGCTGCTGCCGCCGCCACCAACAGAACCGCCGCGCCCACGCCCACCGCGAGGTTGAGGCCGTTGACGAAGGCTTCTCGCGCCGACGTCAACATCTCCTGGGCTGCCTGCGACGGCATGCCCGACGCCGACTCCACCGCGCCGCCCAGTGACTCATGCGCCCCTGACGGCGTTCCCGCCGGAGCGGCGAAGCCGCGGTAGATGCCCGTCACGATCGACCCGAGTACGGCGATTCCGAGGGCCGCGCCCAGTTCGTACGCCGTCTCCGAGACCGCCGACGCGGCGCCTGCCTGCTCCTTCGGTACGGAGGAGAGGATGACGTCGGCCGTCACCGTGAAGGAGAAGCCGGCGCCCACTCCGACCACCAGGAGCGCGGTGCCGAGGAGCGGGTAGCCGGTCGACTGGTCGATGACGGTCAGGGCCGCCAGGGCGAGGCCCACCGCTGCCAGGCCGCCCGCTACGACTGCCCGGACCGAGAAGCGGCGGGCCGCACGTCCGGCGACGAGACCCGCCGCCACCGCGCCGACCGCGGCGGGCAGTTCGGCAAGGCCCGCCTCGAACGGGTTCCTGCCCTGGACGAGTTGCAGGTACTGGGAGAGGAAGAAGACCAGGCCGGAGAGGCCGAGGATGGTCAGCAGGTCGGCCAGGACCGCGGCGCTGAAGCCGCGGTTGCGGAACAGACGCATGTCCAGCAGCGGGGTGGGGAGCGTGAGCTGGCGGCGGATGAACCAGTACAGCGCCGCCGCGCCCAGTGCGCCCGCGGCGAGCGCGGGCCACTCGAAGCCGTGAGTTGCGGCCTCCTTGACCGCGTAGACGATGCCGATCACACCGACCAGGGACAGGGCGACGCTCGTCAGGTCCCACGGGCCCGGGTTCGGGTTGCGGGACTCGGGCAGGGTGCGGATGCCGACGAGGACCAGGACCGCCATCACCGGCAGGTTGATCAGGAAGACCGAGCCCCACCAGAAGTGTTCGAGGAGGAAGCCTCCTGCGATCGGACCTATTGCCGTGCCCGCGGATGCGGTCGCGCCCCAGATTCCGACGGCCAGGCTGCGTTCGCGCGGGTCGTGGAAGAGGTTGCGGATCAGGGCGAGAGTGGCGGGCATGAGGGTGGCGCCCGCGACGCCGAGCAGGGCGCGGGCCAGGATCATCAACTCCGGTGTCGTCGCGTAGGCGTTGAGGACCGATATCGCGCCGAACGCCGTCGCACCGCCGAGCAGGATCCGCTTGCGGCCGATGCGGTCGCCGAGGCTGCCCATCGAGACCAGCAGGCCCGCGATGACGAAGGAGTAGACGTCTCCGATCCACAGGAGCTGGGTACCGGACGGCTTCAGGTCCTCGCTGATGTAGGGGGTCGCGAGACCGAGGACGGTCGCGTCGACGGCCACCAGCAGCACGGCGAGCACCAGGACGGAGAGCGCGAGCCAGCGGCCCGGGCGCTTCACCGCCTCGGTCGTGGTCGCCGGCTGCAGGGTGCTGGTCATGATTCCTCTCTCCGTAGCGCGCCGCCGAGCAGGAGCTCGGCGACCATGTGGGTGAAGTCCTTGGGGGCGACGCGGCCGTCGTGCATGGCCCAGGCGCACGAGGCGATCAGGCCGTAGAGCGCCTCCGTGAGCCAGACAGGGGTGAGATCGATACGGAACTCGCCCGCTTGCTGTCCGCGGACGAACAGCGCACCCATGCGGGTGTCGAGCCGCTGCCAGCCCGCGTCCTGGCCGGCTTCCCAGAGCTGGCTCTCGCCGTACAGGAAGGCGAGCAGTCCGGCGGCGGGCTGAATCTCGCTCACCAGCCGGCGCACGGCCTCGCTCGCGGTTCCCTCGTCCAGCCGGGCGGCGTCCAGCGCCGCCTCGCACTCCGCGATGCCGAGCGCCTCCAGCGCCCGCACCAGTGCGTCACGGCCCGCGAAGTGGCGGTGCAGGGTGGCACGGCTGATGCCGGCAGCCTTGGCGACCTCGTCCATCGTCGCGGTGGACTTGCGGGTCAGCAGGGCTGCGGCGGTGCGCAGGACGTGGTCACGATCGACGGCCATGAGACAACCATAGCGCATATGAGACATTGATGTCTCATTGCGGGCGTGAGCGTCTCACGAAGGCAAGGGTCCTGCCGGATTTCAGTGCCAGGGCAGCTGTCCGCGCTGCTCCCAGTAAGCCTGCGGCTTCTCCACCAGTTCGGCGAGGCGGGCCAGCTGGTCCTCGTCCAGGTCCACGACCGCCGCATGCAGGTTGGAGGCGAGCTGGGTGGCGGTCGCGGCGCCGGAGAGCACGACTCCCACCCAGGGCTGGCGCAGGATCAGGGCGAGCGCCACCGCGTCGCAGCCCAGAGACGTTTCTGCAGCTACGGCCTTCAGGGCGTCCGGCGCATATGGGTCAGCGAGGCGGCCGTTGGCCATGCCCTCCTTGACGATCACCGTGAGACCGGCGTCGTGCGCCTCGGCGAGAGCGGGAGCGGCCGAGGTCTCCAGGACGTTGTACGTCGACTGGACGGTACGGAAGAGGGGTTCGCCGTCGACCGTCACGGCGAGGGCGGCGCGGATGGCGTCGGCCTGCGCCGGGCCGCTGGTGGAGAAGCCGATGGTGGTGCCCTCGGCGGCCGCCTCCGCCAGCTTGGCGTGGAGTTCCTTGTCGGTGAGGGCCCGGCTGTCCGGGGTCACCGAGTGGATCTGGTAGAGGTCGAGTCGGTCGCCGAGCAGTTCGGCGGTCTCGGCGCGCTGGCGCTCGTAGGTCTGCAGGCTGTGGTCCTTGACCTCGTGCGTCTCTGCGTCCGCCGACCAGCCGGCGGTGTAGGTGTAGCCCCACTTGCTGCCGATGACCACGTCGTCGATGTCGGGGCGGGCGTTCAGCCAGTCGGCGAGGAACTCCTCGGAGCGGCCGTAGGAGCGGGCCACGTCGAAGTAGCGGACGCCCTGCGCGTAGGCGGCATCGAGGAGTTCATGGGTGCGGGTGCGCATCGCTTCGGCGCTGCGGTTGTCTCCGAGGTCCTGATCCCGGCCGAGGTTGATGTAGCCCGGGCGGCCGACGGCGGCGAGACCCAGTCCGATGTGCGCGGTGGGCGTGGTCGCGTGGGCCAGGCGGCTGAAGGGCATGGTGGCTCCCTGCACGATCGGCGGAGGAGATCCCGCATCAGGAGTGGGATCTCGCACCAATCTACCCAGCCTCGTGCGGTTCAGCCCGCCCTGATCAGACGCAGCGCGGCACGAACGCAGGGTCGGCCGGCCCCTTGCGCCCCAGGGCGTTGAGCACCCATTGCTCGACCAACGGCGACTTGGGGGCCTGGTCGTGCTCGGTGGTGTCGAGCGGGCAGCGGTCCTGGAGGAGGACGTCGGTCACGTACGAGTCCGGGCTCTTGAGGAAGGCGCTGGTGTACGGCACAACGACCTCGTCGTACTTGGTCGCGATCGCCGTGTAGTCGGGGCCCACCGGAGCCTCCGGGTCGGAGTTGAGCTTCTGCAGGAAGTCCGAGCCGGCGGTCTGGTCGACGCAGGACGGGCAGACGGTGGCACCGGCCGCGAGGGCAAGCGGGTTGGTGGTGCCGTGGTTGGACGGCACGATGCCGACGAGGTCGTCGACCTTGGTCGCACCGCCGAGGAACTTCACGTAGTAGCGGGGCATCATGCCGCCCTGGCTGTGCCCGACGATGTCGACCTTCTTGGCGCCGGTCGCGCCGAGCACGGCGTTGACGAAGTCCCGCAGCTCGGCCGCCGAGTCCGGGATCGGGGCGGTCTCCAGGCCGCCGTACTCGAAGGAGAAGACGCAGTAACCGGCGTTCGCCAGCGCGGGCGAGAGGGTGAGCCAGTTCTCGTACGAGGTCTTGAAGGTGCCGTTCACCAGGACCACCGGCTGTGGATGGGCGGAGTCCGGCTTGCAGGACCAGTCGTTGGCGCCGGGTGGAGGAGGGTCGGCGGCGCCCGCGGGAGCGGTGAGCCCGAAGGCGCACAAGGCGGCTATGGCGGTGACGGCGAGAAGGCGGGCTGTTCGTCTGGTACCTCGGGCGCGCATGACGTCCCTTTCATGCTCGGCTGCGATCGACCGTCGTTCGGCATTGTCGACCGGATAACCGGAATGGTTACCTCCGAGTAGAGCTGCGTCAAGGTTTCGGACAGTGGCCGAATCTCATCCGTTACCAAGCGGTCCGGGCAGCACGAAGGGCCCGGACGCGTCGTCCGGGCCCTTCTGTGCGCTGCGGCGCGGCCGTCAGGCCTGCTTGGCCGTTGCCCATGCGTGCTGTGCCGCCACGTCCGCCTTCACCTCGGCCAGCTGGATCGCCACCGCGCTCGGGGCGGTACCTCCACGGCCGCTGCGGGAGGCCAGGGCGCCCGGCACGTTCAGGACCGTCCGGACCTCGGGGGTCAGGTGGGCGGAGATCTTGGCGAACTGGTCGTCCGTCAGCTCGTCCAGTTCCTTGCCCTCGGCCTCCGCGGCCTTCACGCACTCGCCGGCGACCTCGTGTGCGACGCGGAACGGGACGCCCTGCTTGACCAGCCACTCGGCGACGTCGGTGGCGAGGGAGAAGCCGGCCGGGGCCAGTTCCTCCATGCGCTCACGGTGCACGGTGAGGGTGGCCATCATGCCGGTGAACGCCGGGAGCAGGATCTCCAGCTGGTCGATGGAGTCGAAGACCGGCTCCTTGTCCTCCTGGAGGTCGCGGTTGTACGCGAGCGGGAGCGCCTTGAGCGTGGCCATGAGGCCGGTGAGGTTGCCGATCAGGCGGCCGGACTTGCCGCGTGCCAGTTCCGCGATGTCCGGGTTCTTCTTCTGCGGCATGATCGACGAGCCCGTGGAGAAGGCGTCGTGCAGGGTCACGAAGGAGAACTCCTTCGTGTTCCAGATGATGATCTCCTCGGCGATCCGGGAGAGGTTCACGCCGATCATCGCGGCGATGAAGGCGAACTCCGCCACGAAGTCACGGGACGCCGTGCCGTCGATGGAGTTCGCGGAGCTGCCGTGCTCGAAGCCCAGGTCCTTGGCCACCGCCTCCGGGTCCAGGCCGAGGGAGGAGCCCGCGAGGGCGCCCGAGCCGTACGGCGAGACCGCCGTCCGCTCGTCCCACTGGCGCAGGCGCTCCGCGTCCCGGGACAGGGACTGGACGTGCGCGAGGACGTGGTGGGCGAAGAGGACCGGCTGGGCGTGCTGGAGGTGGGTGCGGCCGGGCATCGCCACGTCCGGGTGGGCCTCCGCGAGGCCGATCAGGGCGTCCTGGAGCTCGGCGATCAGACCACCGATCGTCCGGGCGTGGTCCCTCAGGTACATCCGGAACAGGGTGGCGACCTGGTCGTTGCGGGAGCGGCCGGCGCGGAGCTTGCCGCCGAGGTCCGGGCCGAGCCGCTCCAGGAGGCCCCGCTCCAGGGCGGTGTGGACGTCCTCGTCGGCGATCGTGCCGACGAAGGAGCCGTCGGCCACGTCGGCTTCGAGCTGGTCGAGCCCGGCGATCATGCGCTGCAGCTCGTCCTCGGTGAGAAGCCCCGCCTTGTTCAGCACGCCCGCGTGCGCACGAGAACCGGCGATGTCGTACGGCGCCAGCCGCCAGTCGAAGTGGACGGACGCGGACAGCTTCGCCAGGGCCTCGGAGGGGCCGTCGGCGAACCGGGCGCCCCAGAGCCGTACGTCACCGCTGTTGCTGCTCACTTGCGTTGCTCCTAGGGAGGGTGTGGATGTGACCGCGGGCCTTGTGGCCTTATGCGAGGTCCCGCTTGGCTGCGATCTTCGACGACAGGCTGTAGATGTCGATGAAGCCCTTGGCCGCGGCCTGGTCGAAGGTGTCACCAGTGTCGTACGTCGCGAGGTTGAAGTCGTAGAGCGACGTGCTGGAGCGGCGGCCCGTCACGACCGCGCGGCCGCCGTGCAGGGTCATCCGGATGTCGCCGCTCACGTGCTGATTCGCTTCGTTGATGAAGCCGTCCAGCGCGCGCTTGAGCGGGGAGAACCACTGGCCGTCGTAGACGAGTTCGCCCCAGCGCTGCTCCACCTGGCGCTTGTAGCGGGCGAGTTCGCGCTCGACCGTGACGTTCTCCAGCTCCTGGTGGGCCGTGATGAGGGCGATCGCGCCCGGGGCCTCGTACACCTCGCGGGACTTGATGCCGACCAGGCGGTCCTCGACCATGTCGATCCGGCCGATGCCCTGGGCACCGGCGCGCTCGTTGAGCTGCTGGATCGCCTGGAGGACGGTGACGGGCCCGCCGTCGATGGCGACCGGTACGCCCTGCTCGAAGGTGATGATCACCTCGTCGGCCTCGCGCGGGGTCGCCGGGTTCGAGGTGTACTCGTAGATGTCCTCGATCGGGGCGTTCCAGATGTCCTCCAGGAAGCCCGTCTCGACCGCGCGTCCGAAGACGTTCTGGTCGATGGAGTACGGGGACTTCTTGGTGGTGGCGATCGGGAGCTGCTTCTCCTCGCAGAAGGCGATCGCCTTGTCGCGGGTCATCGCGTAGTCGCGGACCGGGGCGATGCACTTGAGGCCGGGGGCGAGGGCGACGATGCCGGCCTCGAAGCGGACCTGGTCGTTGCCCTTGCCGGTGCAGCCGTGGGCGACCGTGGTGGCGCCGTGCTTCTGCGCGGCGGCGACCAGGTGCTTGACGATCGTCGGCCGGGAGAGCGCGGAGACCAGCGGATAGCGGTCCATGTAGAGGGCGTTGGCCTTGATCGCCGGGAGGCAGTACTCCTCGGCGAACTCGTCCTTGGCGTCGGCCACTTCGGCCTCCACCGCGCCGCAGTCGAGGGCGCGCTTGCGGATGACGTCCAGGTCCTCGCCGCCCTGGCCGACGTCGACCGCGACAGCGATGACCTCTGCGCCCGTCTCCTCGGCGATCCAGCCGATGGCGACGGAGGTGTCCAGACCGCCTGAGTAGGCGAGCACGACGCGCTCGGTCACGGGGTTCTCCTCACGCTGCATTCACTGACATGCATGAGTATGCAGTGCTCTGCATGATTCGTCAATCGACCTCGGGCGGCGAGCGGTGTGGAGAAGTTCTGCAGGGCGTTTGAACAAACGAAACCGCTTACCCGTACTTCACCCCGAACGCCGGCGCCGCGTTTGTAAACCCACTCCTGACCCAAGTGAGGCATCCGCATGTCCAGGGCTCTTCCGAAGTACAACAAGCGTCGCGTCGCGATCATCGGCGGCGCCGCCGCGGTGGCGCTGTCCGGAGCGGTGATCGCCGGTTCCGCCCTCGCCGGGACGCCGTCCAAGAGCAGCGCGAACAACGCCCGGACCCTGGCCGCGTCCCCCGGCACCATCACCTGCCAGGACGTCGCCTCCAAGCTCCCTGCGATCCCCGCCTCCGCGCAGGCCGAGGTCACCCGCAACCTCACCCTGCTGCAGACCCAGATCCAGGAGGCCAACAAGCGGCTGGTCGACACGGTCGGCCAGGGCGGCCCGAACTTCGTGAACAACGCCATCCTGGGGCCCCTGAAGGACAAGCGGGTGGCCACGATCAACCGCATCGCCACCGCCATCGGGCGCAAGGCGGCCAAGCCGACGGGCCTGGACGCGCTGGCGCCGTGCACGCTCAACGCAGCGGGCGCGAAGGCCGGTGCCAACACCGGCAACGGCAACAAGGGCAACGGCAACAAGGGCAACGCCGGCTCCGGTGCCGCCGCGAACACCGCGGCCGGCGGACAGGCGGCAGGCACCGGTGCCGCCGCCGTCGGCACCATCACCTGCCCGGACGTCGCCTCCAAGCTCCCTGCGATCCCCGCCTCCGCGCAGGCCGAGGTCACCCGCAACCTCACCCTGCTGCAGACCCAGATCCAGGAGGCCAACAAGCGGCTGGTCGACACGGTCGGCCAGGGCGGCCCGAACTTCGTGAACAACGCGATCCTCGGTCCGCTGGCCGACAAGCGGAAGTCGACCATCGACCGCATCGCGATCGCCATCGGCCGAACCTCCGCCAAGCCGACCGGCCTGGACTCCCTGGCCGCCTGCACGCTCACCAAGTAGCGGGCGTGACAGGCGCTGTGGCCGCCCCGATTGAGCGCCGGCCGGGGTGGCCACGGCCGGCGGCCGGCAACTGGAGCCCGCAATTCCTTAGACAGGCGAAAGGTTTGCACCCATAATCGTGAGGCGTGGGAAAGACTTATGAACGCATAGACGGCAGGCTGCGCACTTTCATCGAGGCGCAGCCCCTCTTCTTCACCGCGACCGCGCCCCTCTCCGGCGACGGCACGGTCAACCTCTCCCCCAAGGGCCTCAAGGGCTCCTTCGTGGTGATCGACGAACTCACCGTGGCCTATCTGGACTTCGCCGGATCCAACGCGGAGACGATCGCGCATCTGCGGGAGAACGGGCGGATCACGCTGATGTGGTGCGCCTTCCAGGGCCCGCCGAACATCGTGCGGGTGCACGGGCGCGGAGAGCCCGTCTTCCGCGACGACCCGCGCTTCAAGGACCTGCTCACCCGTTTCCCGGACATCGACCCGGCCCCGCACGGCCTGCGGGCAGTCATCGTCGTAACGGCCGAACTCGTCCGGGACACCTGCGGTTACGCCGTGCCCTTCATGACCTACGACGAGGACCGCGACCTGCACGGCAAGCGCTTCGCACGGGAGGACGACGCCTCGCTCAGCGACTACTTCGCAAAGAAGCAGCACATCGCCACGAGCCTGGATGGCCTACCCGGGCTGCCCTTGCCGCTGCCTCCGTCTACGGTCTGAGCCATGCGATCAGCTCTCGCCGCCGGCGCTCTGGTGTGCGCCTCGCTCCTGGTCCTCGGTGCCGTGCCGGCCGCCTCGGCCGACGGTGCGCCTCTTCCCGCCCGGATGGCCGACACGGGCGGCGGTACGCAGCTGATCACCGCCGTGGCCCCGTCGGCGGGCTCGACGGCCGGCAAGGTCACCTGGTGGGACCTGCGGGGCGGCCGGTGGGTGAAGGCCGGTTCGGCGTCCGCGCGGTTCGGGGCGAGGGGGCTCGTGGAGGGGGCGTCGCGCAAGCAGAACACGAACACGACTCCGACCGGGCTGTACGACCTGCCGTACGCCTTCGGCATCAAGGCCGCGCCGCGCGGGACCCGGTACAAGTACCGTGCCGTGAAGCAGAGTTCGTGGTGGTGCGAGGACATCGCCTCGCAGGCCTACAACCGCTGGACGGATCCGCGTCCGGCCGACTGCCGTGCGTCCGAGTCCGAGCACCTTGCCTCGTACGGGACGCAGTACGCGTATGCGCTGGTCATCGGGTTCAACTACCACCAGCGCGTGCGAGGGCGTGGGGCCGGCATTTTTTTGCATGTCAACGGGCGTGGGGCCACTGCGGGTTGTGTGTCCGTGCCCGCGGATGCGATGCGGGCGATTCTCGGGTGGGCGGTTCCCGGGAGAAAGCCGCACATTGCTGTCGGGACGGCGAGTGGGTCCACCGGTATTACGCGGTATTAGCGTGAGTGGGGCTTGTCTCGGCCACGCGGCGCAGCCGCATTTCGATACAGCCCCGCCCCTCTCTAGGTCGGCAGTCGCACCGTGAACGTCGTTGATCCCGGCGTGCTCTCCAAGGCCACACTCCCCCCGTGTGCCTCCGCCACCGCCGCCACGATCGAGAGGCCCAGGCCCGCGCCGCCGCCGGGGGCGTCCTTGCGGCGGCGGTGTTCGGCTCGGGTGAAGCGTTCGAAGACGCCGGACTGGATGTCCTCGGGGACGCCGGGGCCGTCGTCGTGGACCTTGAGGACGGCCGAGGGGCCATCGGTCTCCAGTGTCACCGTCACCTTGGTGCCGACCGGTGTGTGCAGACGCGCGTTGGCCAGGAGGTTGGCCAGCACCTGGTGGAGGCGGTGCTCGTCGCCGGTGACCGTGACCGGTTCCTCGGGGAGCTCCAGGGTCCAGCGGTGGTCGGGGCCGGCGGCGCGGGCGTCGGTGACGGCGTCCAGGACCAGGCGGGTCAGATCGACGGGGAGGCGTTCGAGGGGGCGGCCCGCGTCCAGTCGGGCCAGCAGCAGGAGGTCGTCCACCATGGCGCCCATGCGGCCCGACTCGGCGGCGATGCGTTCCAGGGCGCGGGTGACCTCCGGGGGCACCGGCCCGGGGTGCAGGAGGGCCAGTTCCGCGTGGCCGCGGACGGAGGCGACCGGGGTGCGCAGTTCGTGGCTGGCGTCGGCGGCGAAGCTGCGCAGCCGCTCCTCGCTGGCGTGACGCTTGGTCAGGGCGTCCTCGACATGGCCGAGCATGCGGTTGAAGGCGCCGGCGACCCGGCCCACCTCGCTGCGCGGGTCCGACTCGGGGGCGCGCGGCGGCAGGGCCACTTCGCCGCTCGCAAGGGGGAGTTCGCTGACCCGGGTGGCGGTGGCGGCGACCCGGCTCAGCGGCCTGAGCGACCAGCGCACCCAGAGGGCGCCCGCGACGCCGGTGAGGGTGAGGGCGGCGCCGAAGACGATCCCGGCGACCAGTTCGAGACGGTGGACGGTGGCCTCCACGGGCTCCAGGGGCAGCCCGGTGATCAGGACGTCGCCGTCGAGGCCTTTGGACGCCGTCACCCGGTAGCCGTCCAGGGCGGAGATCCAGACGCTGTGGCCCCTGCCGTCGACCGGGACTGCGGCGAGCTGCCTGGTGTCCCTGGCCGTCAGCGTGACGTCGACGACTCCGCCGGTCCGGACTACCGCGGCGTTGGTGGCCGAGCCGTCGACCAGACGGGCGCCGAAGGTGCCGGCGGCCTGTCTGCGGTCGTCGCCGTGTTCGTCGCCGTCGTGGTCGTCGGGGAGCCTGCCCCCGTGTTCCAGGCTGGCGGCGAACCGGGGCCCGACCTCGCTGAGCTGCTCGTCGAGACGGCTGGTGAGGAAGCCGTTCAACTCGATCACGGCCGCAAGCCCCACCGCCGCGCAGCTGACCGCCAGCAGCACCACCAGCCCGACAGTGAGCCGAGCCCGAAGCGTCCGCGGACGCGGCAACCGCCTCCACAGCACCCTCATGACACCACCGGCCTGAGCGCGCACCCGGCTCCCCGCACCGTATGGATCACCGGGTCGCGTCGCACGTCCGCCTTCTTGCGCAGGTCGAGCAAGCCACTCGGCTCAATCACGGCCGCACGGCCCACCCCCACGCAGCCGACCACCAGGCCGACAGTGAGCCGAGCCCGGAGCGTCCGGGGCCGCGGCAGACGCCTCCACTGCACCCTCATGACGCCACCGGCTTGAGCACATACCCGGCCCCCCGCACCGTATGGATCATCGGGTCGCGGCCCGCGTCCACCTTCTTGCGCAGGTAGGAGATGTACAGCTCGACGACATGGGCGCGGCCGCCGAAGTCGTAGGACCAGACGCGGTCGAGGATCTGTGCCTTGCTGAGGACGCGGCGAGGGTTGCGCATCAGGAAGCGGAGGAGCTCGAACTCGGTGGGCGACAGCTCGACCAGCTCGCCCGCCCGTGTCACCTCACGGGCCTCCTCGTCCATCACCAGGTCGCCCACCGTCAGTCGCGGGCCCTCGTCCAGCTGCCGTGCCATGCCGGCGCGGCGCAGCAGTCCGCGGACGCGGGCGACGACCTCCTCCAGGCTGAAGGGTTTGGTGACGTAGTCGTCGCCGCCCGCCGTGATGCCGGCGATGCGGTCCTCGACGGCGTCCCGGGCGGTGAGGAAGAGCACGCACACATCGGGTTTCACGGTGTGTAGGGAGCGCAGCACGGCGAAGCCGTCGGTGTCGGGCAGCATCACGTCCAGCACCACGGCGTCCGGCATGAGCTCCCGTGCCTCGGCGAGTGCGGTGGCGCCGTCGCCGGCCGAGCGGACCTGCCAGCCCTCGTAGCGCAGGGCACCCGAGAGCACCTCGGCCAGGTCAGGGTCGTCGTCGACGACCAGGACGCGCAGCGGAGTGCCGTCGGGTCGGGTGAGGGCGGGACGGCCGGAGCGGGTGGTGTTCATCGCCCTACCAGGATCACCCCTCGGTGGGGCGGACGGGCGTGCGCGGATGCTCTGAGTTTCCTCTGAGTGGACTCAGAGGGTGCCGGTTCAGAGCGGGCTGAGAGGTTGCGGCGGCACAGTTGCGTGCGGATACAGGCGAAAGGACGCACACATGACCACCGTGTACGAGCGGCGGACGGCACCGGCCGTGGCGCCGGCCGCGCGGCGCTCCCCCGCGGGCCCGCTGCTCGCCCTGCTGTGGGCCGGGGCGGCGGCCGTGGTCGCCCTGTGGTGGGCGGACACCGGGTCGGTGGTCGGCGCGGCCGGCTGGCTGACCGGGGCCGGGCGGATCGCCGGGCTGCTGTGCGGGTACGCCTGCGCGGTGCTCGTCGGCCTGATGGCCCGGGTGCCGCTGCTGGAGCAGCGGGTCGGCTCGGACCGGGTGGCCCGCTGGCACGCGATGGCCGGCCGGTACACGATCAGCCTGCTGGTGGCGCACGTCGTGCTGATCCTGCTCGGGTACGCCGCCCAGGACCAGGCCTCGCTGCTGCACGAGACGGTCACGGTGGTCCTGGACTATCCGGAGATGCTCAAGGCCACGGCGGGGACGGTCATCCTCTTCGCGGTCGGCATCACCTCGGTCCGGGCCGTGCGGCACAGGACCACGTATGAGTTCTGGTACTACGTCCACCTGCTCACCTATGCGGCCGTGTTCCTGGCCTTCGGCCACCAGCTTGCGCTGGGCAACGACTTCAACGGGCACGCGTTCGCCGCGGCCGCCTGGTACGCCCTGTACCTGGGCGTCGCCGCGCTGGTGCTGTGGTTCCGGATCCTGGCCCCGGTCCGGCTGAACCTGCGGCACCGGCTTCGGGTCCAGTCCGTGCACCGCGAGGCGCCGGGCGTCTACTCGGTCGTCGTCCGGGGACACCGGCTGGACGAGATGGGGGCACGGGCAGGCCAATTCTTCCGCTGGCGGTTCTTCGGCGAGGGCATGGGCTGGACGTCGACGCCGTACTCGCTGTCGGCCCCGCCCCGCCGTGACCTGCTGCGCATCACGGTGAAGGCGCTCGGCGACCACAGCGCGGCCGTCTCCCTGCTGCGCCCCGGCACCCGGGTGTGGGCCGAGGGGCCGTACGGCTCGCTGACCGAGGATCGGCAGACCTCGCCGAAGTCCCTGCTGATCGCCGCCGGTGTCGGCATCACACCGATGCGAGCGCTGTTCGAGACGCTGCCCGGAGAGGTCACCCTCCTGTACCGGGCGCGCACGGCCGAGGACCTCGCCCTCGGCGGCGAGCTGGAGGCCATCGCCCGCTGGCGCGGCGCGAAGGTGCTGTACGCGCTCAACGGACAGGACGGCCGGCGCCCCAGCCTGACCGCGCGGAACCTGCGCGCCACCTTCCCGGACCTGGCCGCGTACGACGTCTACATCTGCGGCCCGCACGGCTTCGCACGGGACCTGTACGAGGAGCTGCGCGACGCGGGTGTGCCGGACCGCCGTATCCACCACGAGTCGTTCGAATTCTGAGAGCTGTGAGGCCGTCAAGTGCACGCGCTGAAGAAGAACCATCCGCTGCGCCGCATCGTGCTCGCGAGCGCCGCCACCGTCTCCGGCATGGTGCTGCTGCTGTCGCTGAAGCCGCACTCCTCGCCGGAGGCGGCACTGGCGGTGCCCGCGCCCAGCAGCAGTTCGAACGCTTCGAGCGGCTCGACCGGGTCCGGCGGCTCGACCACGAGCGCCACAAAGACCGTCACCGGCGACACGATCCAGACACGCTGGGGCCCCGTCCAGGTCCGGATCACCCTCAAGAGCGGGAAGCTCACCGAAGTGACGGCCGTCCAGTACCCGACGGACAACCCACGCGACCAGGAGATCAACAGTTACGCACTCCCCCGGCTGCGCAGCGAGGCGCTGCAGGCCCAGAGCGCAAGCATCGACACCGTCTCCGGCGCCACGTACACAAGTGACGGTTACCGCCAGTCACTCCAGTCCGCACTGGACTCGGCACGCGGCTGAACACACCGGCGTCGCGGCACGTATCTCAGGGCCAAGGGACCACGACAGCCCCCTTGCCCCCGCCCCGGAGGAACAGTGACCACCACGCTCGCAGGCGGCCGCGCCGCCCGCCGCCAGACGATGCGCCGCATCCGTCCGCGCCGCTCCCCGGCGACCGTCCTGCTGCTCGCCGTATGGGCGGGCGCGGTCGGTGTGCTGTGGCTGTGGTGGCACAACACGCCGTCCATCGCCGACCAGAACGGCAAGATCCTCAACGCGGGCCGGATCACCGGCCTGCTGGCCGGTTACCTGATGGCGCTCGTAGTGCTGCAGATGGCCCGCGTGCCCGCTCTCGAACGGCGCGTCGGCTCCGACCGGGTGGCTCGCTGGCACGCGATGAGCGGCCGCTACACGCTCTGCCTGGTCTTCGCGCATGTCTTCCTCATCATGTGGGGCTATGCGCTGCAGGCGGGCAAATCGCTCGGCGACATCGTCCAGCAGACGATCGACTCCATCAACCAGCTGCCGGACATGGGCAAGGCGGCCATCGGCACCGGCCTGTTCGTGCTCATCGGGCTGACCTCGATCGGCCCGGTGCGGCGCAGGATCCCGTACGACACCTGGTACCACGTCCACCTGCTGACGTACGGGGCCGTGTTCCTGACGTTCTGGCACCAGATCACCACCGGCAACGACTTCGCCGTCGAGCCGACCGCGAAGACCTTCTGGTACGCGCTGTACGGATCGGTCACCGCGCTGGTCGTCTGGTACCGCATCCTCACGCCGATCCGGCTGAACATGCGGCACCGCATGCGCGTCGAGGCGGTCATCGAGGAGACCCCGGGCATCGTCTCCGTCCTCATCGGCGGGCGGAAGCTGCACCGGATGGGCGCGGAGGCCGGGCAGTTCTTCCGGTGGCGGTTCCTCGCGCCGGGCATGCGGTTCTCCTCCCACCCGTACTCGCTGTCGGCGGCGCCCCGCCCGGACATGCTGCGGATCACCGTCAAGGCGATCGGCGACCACAGCGCCCGGCTGCGCGAGCTGACTCCGGGCACCAGGGTGTGGGCCGAGGGCCCGTACGGTGCGATGACCGCGCAGCGGCGCAGCCGCGGCAAGGTGCTGCTGGTGGCGGGCGGCGTCGGCATCACGCCGATGCGGGCACTGTTCGAGACGCTGCCGGGCGCCTCCGGCGACATCACCCTCCTCTACCGGGCCAACACCACGCAGGATCTGGCTCTTTGGGACGAACTCGCCGCCATCGCCGACGACCGCGGCGCCCGGCTGATGTACGCGGTCAACAGCCCGGACGGGGAGCGCCCGGACATCTCGGCGGAGCGGCTGCGGCAGAAGCTGCCGGACATCGAACAGCACGACGTCTTCATGTGCGGCCCTGCCGGGTTCGCGCAGGGCGTGTACGAAGCACTGCGCGGCGCGGGAGTGCCCGCCCGCCGCATCCATCACGAGTCGTTCGAGATGTGAGCGACGGGACTTCAGGAGTCTGGGAAAGCGATGAAGAAGAGTCACCCCATCCGGCGTGTCGTGCTGGCCACCGCCGCCACCGTGTCGGGCGTCGTACTGCTGCTGTCGCTGAAACCGGCGTCCGACCCGAACGCCCAGGCGGCCGGCGTGGCCCCGCAGCAGACCGCGGCCGCGCAGGAGTCGCCCCAGGGCGGCACCGCGGCGTCCGGGAGCGGCACGGTCGACGGCAGCGTGGCCCAGACCCAGTACGGAAACGTCCAGGTCCGGCTGACCGTCAGCAACGGCAAGATAACCAAGGCCGAGGCGATCCAGGCGCCCAAGGGCGGCACCAGTGACCAGAAGACCGCCCTGTCCATACCCAAGCTGACCAAGGAGACGGTCACCGCGCAGAGCGCGCAGATCGACTCGGTCTCCGGGGCGACGTACACGAGCAACGGCTACAAGCAGTCGCTGCAGTCGGCGATCGACAAGATGAAGGCGAGCGCCGGTTCCGCGCAGAGCAGCGGCGGCTCCGCGTCCGGCAGCTCCCAGGGCTCGGGCTCCGCGAGCACCCAGGCCAAGACCGTCACCGGCAGTGTCGCGCAGACCCAGTACGGGCCCGTCCAGGTCCGTATCACCGTCAGCAACGGCAAGATCACCAAGGCCGACGCGGTGCAGGCGCCCAAGGGCGGGCTCAGCGACCAGAAGACGGCGATGGCCGTCCCCAAGCTCAACCAGGAGGCGGTGGCGGCCGGCAGCGCGAAGATCGACGCGGTGTCGGGTGCCACGTACACGAGCAGCGGCTACAAGCAGTCGCTGCAGTCGGCGCTGGACCAGGCCGGTGGCTGAGTCGGTGGCCGAGTCGGCAGAAGCTCCCGCCGCGGTGCGTCATGCGGAGGAGGTCATGGGGACCGTCTTCTCCTTCGACGTCCGCGGCGGGGATCCCGGTGCGGTGCAGGCGGCGCTGGAGGAGGCGATCGCCGGACTGCACCGGGTGAACGAGGTGTTCAGCACGTACCGCGACGACAGCCAGGTCTCCCGGCTCGCGCGCGGTGAGCTGACCGTGGAGCAGTGCGCCCCCGAGGTCGCCGAGGTGCTCGCACTGGGCGCCGAGGCGGAGCGGGTGAGCGACGGCTGGTTCAGCATGCGCTACGAAGGGCGGCTGGACCCGACCGGCATCGTCAAGGGCTGGGCCGCCGAGCGCGCGGCCCGGCTGCTGGCGGCCACCCCCGGCGTGAGCGGCGTGAGCATGAACGGCGGCGGGGACGTCCAGCTGCTCGGCATGCCCGAGCCGCACCGGCCCTGGCGGGTCGGGGTGGCGGACCCGCTGCGTCCGGGCGGGCTCGCGGCGGTCGTCTCCGCGGCCGGCGCGGACGAGCTGGCGGTGGCCACCTCCGGCACCGCCGAGCGCGGCGCCCACATAGTCGACCCCCGCACGGGCCGCTCCGCGGTGACCGACCTGGTGGCGGTCACGGTCGTGGCCCCCAAGCTGACCTGGGCGGACTGCTGGGCCACAGCGGCCTTCGCCATGGGCTCCAACCAGGGCCTGCGCTGGCTGGAGTCCCTCCCGGACGTGGAAGCACTACTGATCACGGCGGGCGACGAGGTGAGATGCACAGGGGGGCTCGCTGCTCGACTTGGGTGACTGGAGCGCCTCTTCAGGGGCGCGGGGAACTGCGCGAGCAACTCCCCACAACCCGCAGCCGGCGAACGACCGCAAGCCCCCCTTCAGTGCCCGTTCTGAGCGAGCCTCAGCAAATGCTCGGCAAGCGCATTACCGCCACTGGGATCCCGACTGATCAGCAACAACGTATCGTCACCGGCAATCGTGCCGAGAATGTCGTGCAGCTCGGCCTGATCGATGGCCGAGGCCAAGAACTGCGCAGCTCCCGGAGGCGTCCGCAGAACCACAAGATTCGCCGACGCCTCGGCAGAGATCAGCAGCTCCTGCGACAACCGCCGCATCCGCTCTTCCTTCGCCGACTCCCCCAGCGGCGCCCGGGGGGTCCGGAAACCCCCCTCGCTCGGCACCGCATAGATCAGGTCGCCGTCGTTGTTGCGGATCTTCACCGCGTTCAGCTCGTCGAGATCCCGGCTCAGCGTCGCCTGCGTGACGTTCAGCCCGTCGTCGGCCAGCAACTTCGCCAACTGGCTCTGCGACCGCACCGGTTGCCGGTTGAGGATGTCCACGATCCGGCGGTGGCGTGCGGTGCGGGTCTGCGGCACGGCAGGCCCGGCGTGCTGTGCGTCGTCCTGCGCGTGACTCATCGTCGTCTCATTCTCCGGATCCGTCCCCGTCGGCCTGGTCCAGGATGCCGGGGAGCGCCCGGAGGAACGCGTCCACCTCGTCGTCGCCGAGAGTCAGCGGTGGCATCAGCCGTACGACGTCGGGGGCGGGTGCGTTCACCAGGAATCCGGCCTCCTGAGCCGCCTGGCGCGCCTGGGGCGCGAGCGGCTCGGTGAGCACGATACCCAGGAGGAGGCCCGCACCCCTGACATGGGCGATCAACGGGTGCCCCAGTGACTCGATTCCGTCCCGCAACTTCTCGCTCTGCTGTTTGACGTTCTCCAGCAACCCGTCGTTCGCAATCGTGTCCAGGACGGCGAGGCCGGCGGCGCAGGCGACCGGGTTGCCGCCGAAGGTCGTGCCGTGGTGCCCGGGCTGCAGCAGCTCCGCGGCCCGGCCGAAGGCGACGGTCGCGCCGAGCGGCAGCCCGCCGCCGAGACCCTTCGCCAGCGTGACGACGTCCGGCAGGACGCCCTCGTGGGCCTGGTACTCGAACCAGTGGCCGGTACGGCCGATTCCGGTCTGCACCTCGTCCAGGACCAGCAGCGCACCGGTCGCGGCGGTGATCGCACGGGCGGCCTTGAGATAGCCGGCGGGCGGTACGACGACGCCGATCTCGCCCTGGATCGGCTCCAGGATCACCAGCGCGGTCTCCTCGGTGACGGCGGCCGCAAGGGCCTGCGCGTCGCCGTACGGCACATGCGTGACCTCACCCGGCAGCGGCAGGAACGGCTCCCGCTTGCCCTGCTGGCCGGTCATCGCGAGGGCTCCCATGGTGCGGCCGTGGAAGGCGCCCTCGGTGGCGACGACGTGGGTCCGCCCGGTCAGCCGACCGATCTTGAAGGCGGCCTCGTTGGCCTCGGCACCCGAGTTGCAGAAGAACACCCTGCCGTCCCGCCCGAACAGCTGCAGCAGTCGCTCTGCAAGGGTCACGGTCGGCTCGGACATGAAGAAGTTGGAGATGTGGCCCAGGGACGCGATCTGCGTGCTGACGGCCTCGACGATGGCCGGGTGGGCGTGGCCGAGCGCGTTGACCGCGATACCGCCGACGAAGTCCAGGTACTCCTTGCCGTCGGCGTCCCACACCTTGGCGCCCTCGCCGCGTACCAGGGGCAGCAGCGGGGTGCCGTAGTTGTTCATGAGCGCGCCCTGCCATCGCGCGGTCAGTTCCTGGTTGCTCACGACTCCCCCTGTACGTGCGGATTCTCGTCGGGCACGACCATCGTGCCGATGCCCTCGTCGGTGAAGATCTCCAGCAGGATCGAGTGCTGGACCCGGCCGTCGATGACGCGGGCGGTGGTGACGCCGTTGCGCACGGCGTGCAGACACCCCTCCATCTTCGGCACCATGCCGGAGCTCAGCTCCGGCAGCAGCTTCTCCAGCTGGGAAGCGGTGAGGCGGCTGATCACCTCGTCGCTGTTGGGCCAGTCCTCATAGAGACCCTCGACGTCCGTGAGGACCATGAGAGTCTCCGCTCCAAGAGCAGCAGCGAGTGCCGCAGCCGCCGTATCAGCATTGACGTTGTAGACATGTCCGTCGTCCTGGCTACGGGCGATCGACGAGACGACCGGGATGCGGCCGTCGGCGAGCAGTGCCTCGATCGCGCCCGTGTCGATCTCGGTGATCTCGCCCACCCGCCCGATGTCGACCAGTTCGCCGTCGATCTCGGGCTGGTGCTTGGTGGCGGTGATGGTGTGCGCGTCCTCGCCGGTGAGGCCGATGGCCAGCGGGCCGTGCTGGTTGAGCAGCCCGACCAGCTCGCGCTGGACCTGCCCGGCGAGCACCATCCGTACGACGTCCATGGCGTCCTCGGTGGTGACGCGCAGGCCGGCCTTGAACTCGCTGACGATGCCGTGCTGGTCGAGGGCGGCGCTGATCTGCGGGCCGCCGCCGTGCACGACGACCGGTTTGAGGCCCGCGTGGTGCAGGAAGACGACGTCCTGCGCGAAGGCGGCCTTCAGGTCCTCGTCGATCATGGCGTTGCCGCCGAACTTGATGACGACGGTCTTGCCGTTGTGGCGGACCAGCCAGGGCAGCGCCTCGATGAGGATCTGGGCCTTGGGGAGCGCGGTGTGCTTACGAGTAGTGCTCATGACGAGTAGGCGCTGTTCTCGTGGACGTAGTCGGCGGTGAGGTCGTTGGTCCAGATGGTGGCGGTCTCGGACCCGGCGGCGAGGTCGGCCACGATGTGCACCTCGCGGTAGCGCATGTCGACCTTCTCGCGGTCCTCGCCGACACCGCCGTTCTTGCAGACCCAGACGCCGTTGATGGCGACGTTGAGCCGGTCCGGCTCGAAGGCGGCCTTCGTCGTGCCGATCGCGGAGAGCACGCGGCCCCAGTTGGGGTCCTCGCCGTGGATCGCGCACTTGAGGAGGTTGTTGCGGGCGATGGAGCGGCCCACCTCGACGGCGTCGTCCTCGCTCGCCGCGTTGATCACCTCGACCTTGATGTCCTTGCTGGCGCCTTCGGCGTCGCGGATCAGCTGCTGGCCGAGGTCGTCGCAGACCTGCCGTACGGCTTCGGCGAACTCCTCGTATTCCGGGGTGACTTCGGAGGAACCCGAGGCGAGCAGCAGCACCGTGTCGTTGGTCGACATGCAGCCGTCGGAGTCCACGCGGTCGAAGGTCGTGCGCGTCGCCGCCCGGAGCGCCTTGTCCAGTACGTCGCTGTCCAGGGCCGCGTCGGTGGTGAGGACGACGAGCATGGTGGCGAGGCCGGGCGCGAGCATGCCCGCGCCCTTCGCCATGCCGCCGACGGTCCAGCCGTCCCTGGTGACGACGGACGTCTTGTGGACGGTGTCGGTGGTCTTGATGGCGATGGCGGCCTTCTCGCCGCCGTGCTCCGACAGTTGGGCCGCGGCGGTCTCGACGCCCGGGAGCAGCTTGTCCATCGGGAGCAGCACGCCGATGAGACCGGTGGAGCAGACCGCGACCTCGATGGCGCCCCGGTCGAGGGCCTCGGCGGCCTTCTCAGCGGTGGCGTGCGTGTCCTGGAAGCCCTTGGGACCCGTACAGGCGTTGGCGCCACCGGAGTTGAGGACGACCGCGGAGACCTGGCCGCCCTTGAGGACCTGCTCGGACCACAGCACCGGCGCGGCCTTCACACGGTTGGAGGTGAAGACACCGGCGGCGGCGCGGCGCGGGCCGTTGTTGACCACGAGGGCCAGGTCCGGGTTGCCGTTCTCCTTGATCCCGGCGGCGATGCCGGCCGCCGTGAATCCCTTGGCTGCCGTGACGCTCACGGTGCGACTCCGATCGTGGAAAGCCCCGTGGACTCGTCGAGTCCGAGGGCGAGGTTCATGCTCTGGACGGCACCGCCCGCGGTGCCCTTGGTCAGGTTGTCGATGGCGCTGATCGCGATGATGCGGCCCGCCCCCTCGTCGTACGCGACCTGCACCTGAACGGCGTTGGAACCGTAGACGGACGCCGTGGCGGGCCACTGCCCCTCGGGCAGCAGGTGGACGAACGGCTCGTCGGCGAAGGCCTTCTCGTAGGCGGCGCGCACGGACTCGGCGGTCACCCCCGGCTTGGCCTTCGCGCTGCAGGTGGCGAGGATGCCGCGGGGCATCGGCGCGAGGGTCGGCGTGAAGGAGACGCTCACGGTCTCGCCGGCCGCCGCGCTGAGGTTCTGGATCATCTCCGGGGTGTGCCGGTGGCCGCCGCCGACGCCGTACGGCGACATGGAGCCCATGACCTCGCTGCCCAGCAGATGCGGCTTGGGCGCCTTGCCCGCGCCCGAGGTGCCGGAGGCGGCGACGATCACAGCCTCGTTCTCGGCGAGTCCGGCGGCGTAGGCCGGGAAGAGGGCCAGGGAGGCGGCCGTCGGGTAGCAGCCGGGTACCGCGATGCGCTTGGACCCCTCCAGCGCGGCGCGGCCACCCGGCAGTTCGGGGAGGCCGTACGGCCAGGTCCCGGCGTGCGCGGAGCCGTAGAACTTCTCCCAGTCGGCCGCGTCCTTCAGCCGGAAGTCGGCGCCCATGTCGACCACGAGGACGTCCGGGCCGAGCTGCTCGGCGACGGCGGCGGACTGGCCGTGGGGCAGGGCGAGGAAGACGACATCGTGCCCGGCGAGGACCTCGGGGGTGGTCTCCTGGAGTATCCGGTCGGCGAGCGGCAGCAGATGCGGCTGCAGCGTGCCGAGCCGCTGGCCCGCGTTGGAGTTGCCGGTCAGGGCCCCGATCTCGATCTCGGGGTGCGCCAGGAGCAGACGCAGGAGCTCTCCGCCCGCGTATCCGCTCGCTCCGGCCACTGCCGCACGTACCGCCATGTCATCCTCCTCCTGGATGGCATGACTATACGTATCGATGCACGTTTATGCAATCGGAGCGGGGTCCGCCTTCGGAAGCATGATCCGGCGGGAGACGAGGAAGGTCACCGGGATGGCCGCCAGGGACGCGAGCAGCGGGGCGAAGCGGCTGCTGAAGTGCAGGAGGTCGACAAGGACGTAGACACCTGCTGTCGTGCTGAGGAAATTCGCGGCGTTCGTCAGGGGGAACAGCAGGAATTTACGCAACGTCGGACGGATCCGGTAGGTGAATCGCGCATTGAGGAAAAATGAACCGGTCAGGCTGATCGCGGTCGCGAGGATATGGGCGAGGAGGTACGGGAAGCGGGCGAGGAGCAGCAGGTAGGCGGCGTAATACGTGCCTGTGTTCACCACACCGATCACGGCGAAGGTGATCATCTGCCTCGAAACCCTCGAATCAAGTGCGGCACGCATCAGGGAATGAGGTCCTTCGCGCGGTCCACATTGCTCGCCTTCACCAGGAAGTGCGGGCGCCGTTTGACCTCGTAGTAGATGCGGCCGGTGTACTCCCCGATGACCCCGAGCATGATCATCTGCACTCCGGCGACACCGGTGACGGCGGTGATGATCGTGACATAGCCGGGCGTCTGCACGCCGTTGACGAGCGCCGCGCCCACGATCCACGCGGTGTAGGCGAGGGCGCACAGCAGCAGGCCCATGCCCAGGTAGAGGGCGAGGCGCAGGGGCCTGTTGTTGAAGGAGAGCAGCCCGTCGATGCCGTAGTTGAGCAGGCTGCGCAGGCTCCAGGAGCTGCGGCCGGCCTCACGTACGGCGTTCTCGTACTCGAAGGTGGTGCTCGGGAACCCCACCCAGGCGAACAGGCCCTTGGAGAAGCGGTTGTACTCGGTGAGCTCCAGGACCGCGTCCACCACGCGGCGGGACATCAGCCGGAAGTCGCCGACTCCGTCGACGAGTTCCACGTCGACGAGGCGGTTGATGAGCCGGTAGTAGAGGCGGGCGGTGACGGTGCGGGTCATGCGGTCACCGGTCCTGGTGCGCTTGGCGATGACCTGGTCGTAGCCCTCCTTGCGCAGTTCCACCATGCGCTTGATCAGTTCCGGCGGATGCTGGAGGTCCGCGTCCATGACGATCACGGAGTCTCCCGTGGAGTGGCGCAGGCCGGCCAGCAGGGCCGCCTCCTTGCCGAAGTTGCGGCTGAAGGAGAGGTAGCGCACGCGCGCGTCCCGGTCGGCCAGCCGCTCCAGCGCGGCGAGCGTACGGTCGCGGCTGCCGTCGTCGACGTAGACGAACTCCATGTCGTGGCCGAGCGGAAGGAGCTCCTCCGCGACCTTCTGGACCTGGTCGTGGAAGCGCTCGATGACGTCTTCTTCGTTGTAGCAGGGTGCGACGATCGATATGAGCATGGTTTTTCCCCTGGGGACGCGTCAGAGAACGCCGGTCATGGGCTCGCGCTGGCGGGTACGGGTGGTCGGTGGGGTCGGCGGCGCGGAACGCCGTCGGCGTACGGCGGTGACGGCGCCGAGCAGGATCAGGGTCAGCAGCGAGGCGGCCCCGACGGCCGTGCCGAGCCGCAGGCCGGGCGGATGGAAGGTGCAGGTGACGCTGGTCGTGGAGCCGTCGAGGGGGACGGCGATCAGGCCGTGGTACTCCTCGGCCGGTACGGCGGCGCCGTCGCCCGCGGCGCAGCGCCAGCCCGCGATGCGGGGAGCCGCGAGGACCGCGGTTCCCCTGCTGCCCGCGGGAAGCTCGGCCCGGACGGTGGCGTCGGAGACGGTGACGTGTGTGGCTCCGGTGTCCTTGAGGTGTTCGACGGCCCTGTGCAGCCGGGTGCTGTCCAGGCAGCCGACGGCACCCCGCGGGATGCGGCCGACGCGGTCGGGGGTCAGTTCGATGCGCAGCCGGCCGGAGGCGGGGGCCGTGCCGAGCGGTGCCATGGCGGCCCGGTTGCGCGGGTACTGGGCGCGGAAGAGCACGGTGTGACCTGCGAGGCGCGCGGTGCCGGAGTAGCGCGGGGCCCACAGGTAGACCTGGCTGCCGGCCCGGCAGTCGGCCGTGATCGTCGGGCGGGTCAGGGCGGTCCCGTAACCGACCCAGTCCTTCTCCCGGAGCGGCTTGCCGTTGTCGTCGTGGACGGCGGTCCGGGGCACGGAGTAGACGCGGGCGCCGAGCAGGAGCTCCTGGTTGCGGTACGGCGACGGTCCGAAGGCAGCCCGGTCGGGCGCGCCGCGTACGGTCACCAGGGGCGGCACGTCCTGCCGGGAGACCGTCAACGGGTCGCCGAGCTGCGGCAGGTAGGCCTGGTGCGGGTCGATCGGCGAGTGCACCCGCGCTCCGACGGAGAAGATCGCGTCGGTGACGGGGTTGTCGAGGCTCTGCAGATTGCGGCCCCGCGAGGTCGAGCCGCCGCCGAGGGCGGTGAGGGTGCGGCTGAGGACGTCGGAGGTCAGGCTGCTGTAGTACTGGGCGCCCTGGCCGCCGACCACCAGCGGGTCGTTGGCGGCGGTCTGCTCCCGGCCGGGGTCGGTGCGGTAGCGCGGCCAGCCGTCGGCCCGTGCGATCGCCTCCGCCTGGGCCTCCTGACGGGCTCCCCAGGGCGCGTAGTCGTCCATGTGGCCGTAGCGGACCCGGGTGGCGACGGCGGCGGTGGCGGCCGTCTCTCCGAACTGCCCGCCGAACAGCAGCACCAGGGCGAGCCCGGCCAGGACGGTACGGCCACGGCCGTCGGCGCGGCGCAACAGCAGCAGTCCGCCCGCCGCGCCGATGACGGCGAGCACCAGCACCGGCCACGCCACCGGCTTCACCAGAGAACTCAGGCTCGCCACGGCGGTGATCAGGGCGAGCAGCGCTCCCGCGGCCCCCAGCGCGCGCCGGTCGGGAAGGCCGTACGACAGGGCGTGCCAGGCGGCCATCACCAGCAGCGCACACAGGACGAAGGCCTGCCGGTAGAAGCTGCCCTGGGGGGTGACGAAGGCGTGCCAGACCAGATGGGTCGGCCCCCACTGCATCGACAGCGCGACGGCGACGACGAGCAGCGTCCATCCGGTGCGCACCCGTCCGGGAACCGCGCGGTGGAAGGGCAGCGCGAGGGCGAGCAGCAGCGCCGCCGTGCCCACGTAGACGGCCGGACTGCCGAAGCTGTACGTCGTGGGCAGCAGACGGGCCAGCAGGTCCTGGGTGCCGACGGGCGCGAACTGCACGATCCGGCCCGGGTAGGCGTGCCTGGTGCCGAAGTACACGACGGTCACCAGCGGTGCGGCCAGGCCCATGCCGAGAGCGACGGTGCCGACGCCTCGGCCCGCCGCCAGGAGTCGCTGCCGGCGGGAGAGGTCGGAGAGCCACAGCCGGAGCAGCAGCACCAGTCCGGCGCAGAGGGTGGCCATGTAGGCGGTGTAGAAGTTGGCGATCCAGGCGAGGGCCACGATCAGCACGCCGAGCAGCGGGCGCCGGCGCTGGAGGGTCCACTCGCCGACCAGGCACAGCAGCGGCAGGGCCACGAGGCCGTCGAGCCACATCGGGTTGTAGTCGCCGGCCGTCACGGTCCAGCCGCACAGGGCGTACGAGGCGCCCAGCAGCCCGGCGCCCCACCAGCGGCCGGGGCGCAGACTCAGCAGCAGCCAGGCCATGGCCGCCCCGGCGGAGGCGATCTTCAGCACGGTGATCACGTAGACCGCGAGGTCGATCTCGTCCCGTGGGAACACGCCGACCAGCAGGGCGAACGGGCTGCTGAGGTAGGTGCCCAGGTCGGGCAGGAAGCTGGAGCCGAAGCCGGACTGCCAGTTGACGAAGAGGCCGCCGTCGGCCCGACCGTGCAGCAGGTCCCACAGGTGCGCGTGGAAGGGCACGTACTGGTTGCCGAGGTCGTTGACATTGCGGGTGCGGGGGCCGAAGGGGTAGCTGCGGGCGACGGCGTCGGCAGCGCAGAACACGGCGGTGGAGATGACGGCCGCGAGCAGGGCCGCGGCCTTCTTCGGTGAGGAATGACCGCTCGAAACGGCTGTGTTCAGGGTCGAGCGATCCATTCCTTGTTACTCCCCGCAGGTTATCGATTCGAGGACTTAGACGGACTTTGTTTCCGTTCGGTTGTGCCGTCCACGAAAAGTGGTGAAGCCAATTCCGAATACGAGCGGGTATTTATGAGATGGTGAACGGACGGGAAACAAAACCCACCCGGTGCGTTATTTGATGGTGAAATTCGACGGGCTCCGGGCTCGACCGGTCCACGCCAGGGCTTGACCTGGAGCACACTCCAGGTTCTACGGTTGTGTTCATGACCAGCGGACACCCCCTCCCTCAGGACCGGGAGCCGACTCTCACGATCGCCGAGGTCGCCGAGCGCACGGGCCTGACCCACGACACCCTGCGCTACTACGAGAAGGCAGGCCTGATCGAGCGGGTCGGCCGGACCACCGGCAACCAGCGCCGCTACGACGCGGCCGACCTGGCCTGGCTGGAGTTCCTGCTGCGGCTGCGCGAGACCGGCATGTCGATCGCCGACATGCAGCGCTTCGCGCAGCTGCGGGCGAAGGGGGATGTCTCGGTCGCCGACCGGCTGGCGATGCTCCGCGAGCACCGCACAGACCTGGGCAACCGGATCCGGGCCTTGCGCCGCAACGCCCGGGCCCTTGACGACAAGATCGACCACTATGAACGACTGCTCGACGAGCGGTCGGGATCGGAAGACCCGAAATGAGCGAGAGCACCACCCGCGAAGACCGTTTCGCCCACGGGATGGAGGTCCTGAAGAGGGTCGACGGCGAGGCCGGCCAGCGAGTCGTGGACTCCCTCGCCGACATCAACCCCGAACTCGGCCATCAGGTCGTCGCCTGGGCCTTCGGCGAGATCTACGACCGCCCCGGACTCGCCCCGCGCGACCGCCAGCTGGTCACGCTGGGGATGCTCACCGCGCTCGGCGGCTGCGAGGCCCAGCTCGACGTGCACGTCAACGCGGCCCTGAACGTGGGCCTCACCCCCGAGCAGATCGTCGAGGCCCTGACCCACTCGGCGGTGTACTGCGGCATGCCGAAGGCGCTGAACGCGACCTTTGCCGCGAAGAAGGTCTTCGCGGAGCGCGGGCTGCTGCCGCTCGGACAGCAGCCCGCCCAGGAGGCCCCGGCTACCTCTGCCTGATCCGCAGGAAGGTGATCGAGTTCGCCGGGAAGGTGTACGAGAACCGGGCGGCGACCCCCTCGAAGGTGGACGTCACGGGCGCGACCGCCGTGGACGTCTCGGTGTTCACCGCGTCCGGCGCGGCCGCCAGCGTGGTCACCCGGGCCCTGGACGCGACCTTCGCGCCACCGAGGTCGATCGCCGTACGGGCAGCCGACGCCTGGGCGTTGACCACCTTGACGATCAGGTCACCGGTCTTCGCGTCCTTGGTGACGACCTGGCGGAACGGCTCGGCCGGCTTGTCGTCCTTGAAGCTGCCCCACTCCTGCCCGTCGAGGTACAGCGTCACCTGACGGCCGCGCACCTTGACGTCGACGCCGTAGGTACGACCGGTCTCGACCGAGCCCGGCTTGGCGATCAGCGTCGACTTGCCGCCGTCCACGGCCTGCTCGACGGCGGACTGGGTGTTGCCCCAGCCGCCCAGGTTCCACCAGTAGTAGTTGCCGGTGTCCTTGACGCCGAAGGCGACGAGGAAGCCCTCCTTGCCCGACTTCTTGGTGGCCTTCACCCGCAGGTCGTAGTCGTGCCAGGCGGGGTCACCGGCGGAGACCATGGTGTTCTCGGCGGCGGTGTCCGTCTGGACGTACTGCCCGTCCTGGATGCTCCAGCTGCCGCCGCCGGTGTGCGTCCACTTCGAGGCGTCACCGGAGAAGTCGTCGGTGAGCAGCGTCTTCCCGTCGGCGTCGGTCACCTTCACGTCGTCGTACGCGGCGCTGGTGGCCCATGTGGAGAGGCCGACCGCGCCGCTGATGGGGGCGAGCAGCGACGGCGTGCTCGTGGCGGTCGACGGAACCACCCGGTCGCCGACGTTGTTCATGAACAGCTTCTGGACCTGGTAGTCGGCCGAGCCCCAGGAGGCGTGGTTGTTGAACCACACCATGTCCGGGCGCCACTGGACGTAGTCCTCGTTCGCGAACAGCGGGGCGTACGAGGCGAGTTCGACGACGTCCGCGTTGCGCTCCAGGCCGGTCATGTACGCGGCCTCGGCGAGCCCGTTCTTGAAGGCGTTGCCGCCGGAGGCGTACTCGCCCAGGAAGACCTTGGGCCCGCCGCGGTCGTAGGAGTCGTAGCGGTCGTTGTTCTGCAGGAACCACTGCGGGCTGTTGTAGTAGTGCTCGTCGACCATGTCGACCTTGGCGTCCCTGTTGAGCTTCCAGGCCGTGTCGAAGGTCGTGCCGGAGTCGTCCGGGCCGGCGTTGGAGATCACCTTCAGGTACGGGTACTCGGCCTGGATGGCGGCGCGGAACTGCTTGAAGCGCGCGAAGAACTCGTCCGGCAGGGTCTCCTCGTTGCCGACCTCGATGTGGGTGAGGTGGAAGGGCTCGGGGTGGCCCATCCGGGCGCGCTTCCTGCCCCACTCGCTGGTCACCGGCCCGTTGGCGAACTCGATGAGGTCGAGGGCGTCCTGGATGTGGCGCCTCAGCAGCGCGTCGTCGTCGACGGCCTTGTTCTGGCCGCAGCCGGTCACCAGGGCCGGGACCACGGGCAGCGGCATGGCGCCGATGTCCTCGGCGAAGCGGAAGTACTCGTAGTAGCCGAGGCCGTAACTCTGGTTGTAACCCCAGAAGTTGGAGTTCGTCGCGCGCGTCTCGACCGGGCCTACCGTGTCCTTCCACTGGTACGAGCGCTTGCGCTGCCAGCCGGAGCCCTCGCTGTAGTCCTGCATGGAGCCGGTGTTGACGAGGCAGCCACCGGGGAAGCGGACGAAGCCCGGGTGCAGGGCGGCGATCTTCTCGGCGAGGTCCTTGCGCAGCCCGTTCGGCTCGTGCTTGTAGGTGTCGCGCGGGAAGAGGGAGACCATGTCGAGCGCCGCCGCGGCCGAGGAGGCGACGGTGAGGCGGCCGTCGGAGCTGGTACGGGTCGCGGTGAAGGTGGCCCTGTACTGCGCCCAGCCGTTCTTCTTCACGGCCACCTGGCGGGCGGCCGCAAGCGTGCCTCCGGCGTCCTGCAGCGACACCGTCAGCGTCGTGCCGCTGTCGGCGCGCGCCCACACCGAGAAGTCGTACTTCTTGCCGTCCTCCACCCGGATGCCGGTGTTGTAGCCGGCGTTCGTGACGGACGAACCGGCGCCCAGGGAGAGGTAGTTGCGGTTACGGGCGTTCAGCCGGCCGTCGTCGTTCACGACCTGCGCGGTGCCGTCGACCGTCCAGGCGGTCAGGGGCGTGTACGACGTGTTGTCGTCGGTGGAGTACTCGAAGGACCGGTTCTGCACGAGCTCGGCGTACAGTCCGCCGTCGGCGGCGCGGTTGATGTCCTCGAAGAAGACGCCGTACATCGTGTCGTCGATCCTCGCGCCCTTGGCGGTGGGGTGGACGGTGATCGAGTAGTCGGTGACGTCGTCGGCGTGGGCGGGGGCCGGGACGAGACCGGCAGCCAGCAGGAAAGCGCTTGCTGCGAGGCCGAGTCTCAGCCGATTGCGGGTGGTGCGCGACATGGATACTCCGCGGCTCTGGGGACTCTTGCGATGGCACACACGGTTCGAAATATCAGACAGCGGTCAGCACTTCGAACGGCAAGATAAGGAAGGGGCGTGAGCACGTCAATGGGGCGGACAAGCGCGGGCGTAAGCTCGACGCCATGGACGCGCTGCTGCCCTACTTCGCCCTGACGGGCTTTGTGGCCGCTGTGATGGCGGCCTTCACCTGGCTGGCGCTGCGGATCCGGCGCCGCGGCACGGCCGGTGGCGGACTGGGCGGGGCGCTCGCCGCGTACGAAGAGGCCTTCCGCACCACCAGTCACGCCGCGCACTACGAGATCCGCGCCCAGGCCGACCGCAAGACGCCCACCGGCTCGCCCGATCCCCTGCGGCACCGACGGAAGACGGGCTGAGCATGGGCGGGTTCTGGCCCGTGGCGGACGTACTGGCCCATCTCGCCGGGCGCTGGCGTGTGGAACGCACTGTGCGGGATCTCGCAAGCGGCGACGAGGGCCGCTTCGAGGGCACGACCATCTTCCGCCCGCTCTCCGAGGGCGGGTTGCTGCACGAGGAGTCCGGCACGTTCACCTGGCAGGGCGTCGCGCGCCCCGCCGAACGCACCCTGCGCTTCCTGCCCGGCGGTTCACCGGGCACCGCGGACGTGCGTTTCGCCGACGGGCGCCCCTTCCACCACCTGGACCTGGCCTCCGGCCACCATGTCGCCGACCACCCCTGCGCCGCGGACCTCTACCGCGGTGAGTTCACGGTCCGGGACGCCGACCACTGGCGGACGGTGTGGCGGGTGGGCGGCCCCGCCAAGGACCTCGTCCTGACCACCGACTACGTCCGCGAGGGCTGAACCGGAGCCCCGTCGAAACGCAGGTTCCAGCGCCCGGCGTGACCCGTCACGGTGGTCGTCGACAGAGGGCGCACGTCGATGTTCCAGTACGTCGACGGCGGCGCCTTCAGCGCGTACACCAGGGCCGCGCGGACGACGGACGGCTCGGCCACGGCGACGATGCGGCCGCCGTCCTCGACGGGCCGGGTGTCCAGCCAGTTGCCGACCCGGGCGATGAAGCCCAGCAGCGACTCACCGCCGTGCGGGGTGGCCCGCGGGTCGGCGAGCCAGGCGTCCACCGCCTCCGGCTCGCGGGCCATCGCCTCGCCGAGGGTCAGCCCGCGCCAGCGGCCCATGTCGCAGTCCCGCAGGGCGAGTTGAACCAGCGGCGCATAGCCGAGGGCGTCGCCGGTGGCGCGGCTGCGCGGCGTGGGCGAGCAGTAGCGCAGCTCCGCCGCCGCAAGGGGCACCAGATCGCGGGCGACGCGCTGCACCTCGTCCCAGCCGGCCTGGTCCAGCGGACGGTCGTCCTCGAAGCGCTCGGCGAGCAGCGGGGAGCTGCGCGCGGCGGCGACGAATGTGACCCGAAGTTGCATGCGGCGATGGTGTGTCGGGAAAGTGCGCAGGTCAAGGGGTGTTGGTGAGCATTCACCGACGGTGTCCAAAACCTTACTTCAGGGTCAGGATCTGCCGGACAAGTCACTCGAAAACGAGGGCCATCCAGATGTCCGGCTGCGCCAGCGGCTCGAATCCGAGCTTCGCGTAGACACCGTGCGCGTCGGCGGTGGCGAGCATGATGCGCCGCAGCCCGTACGGCTCCAGGTGATCACGGACGGCGCCCACCATCGCCGTACCGATGCTCTTCCCGCGCACGGACCGATCTACATAGACGTCGCACAACCAGGCGAAGGTCGCCCGATCGGTGACGACCCGGGCATAAGCAACCTGCTCCCCCGAAACCACGTCGTACACCCCGAAGTTGAGCGACCCGGCGATCGCGCGCTCCTGCTTCTCGCGCGGCCGGTCCTTTGCCCAGTACGCGTCGGTGGACAGCCACCGGTGCACGCGGTCGACGTCGAGACGGTCGGGGTCGGTGGAGATCTCATAGCCTTCGGGAAGGCTCGGGGTGTCCTCGGTCATGGCGGGAGGCTCGCAGGCGAAGGACGAAGACGTCGAGCGGTTTTCGAGGGCACGGCAGCGGCTTCAGGGGCGCGGGGCTGTGTCGATATGCGGCTCCGCCGCGCGGGCGCGACCAGCCACGACGGCGCCGCGCCCGAAAGACGACCTATCCCGGCACACAGACCTCGTCAAATGCCACCCGCAGCCGCCGAACCCCCTCCGCAATCTCCACGTTCCCCGCGACCGCCGCAAAGCTCAACCGGACGTACGGCGCCGGAGATTCCGCACTGAAGTACGGACCGCCAGGCGTGATGGCGACCCCCGCACGCAGCGCCGCTGCCGTGAGGGCGGATTCGTCCGTGCCGTCGGGCAGCCGCAGCCACAGGTGGTAGCCGCCCGAGGGGATGTGCGGGAGGGACAGCTCGGGGAGTTCCAGCCGCAGCGCCGTCGTCATGGAGTCGCGGCGGCTCTTCAACTCCGCGGAGATCACCCGCAGATGGCGCGGCCACGCGGGCGAGCCCACGAGTTCGAGGGCCGCCTCCTGGAGCGGCCGGGGCACGAAGAAGGTGTCGACGACCTGGATGGCGCGCAGTCGTTCCAGGACCGGGCCGTGGGCGGCCAGCGCGCTCACCCGGAAGCTGGGCGAGGTCGCCTTGGTGAGCGAGCAGACGTGGACGACGACCCCGTCGGGGTCGTCGGCGGCCAAGGGGCTCGGCAGGGGCCCCGCGTCCTCGTGCACGAGCCGTCGTACGAAATCGTCCTCGACGACGAACGCCCCGGCCTCGCGGGCGATCCGCAGCACCTCCGCGCGCCGGGCGGGGGCGAGCACGGCTCCGGTCGGGTTCTGGAACAGCGGCTGGCAGACGAAGACCCGCGCGCCGGTCGCCCGGAACGCGTCCGCGAGCAGCGCGGGCCGGACCCCGTCCGCATCCACCGGGACCGGCACCGGCCGCAGGCCGGCCGCCCGCGCGATCGCCAGCATGCCCGGATACGTGGGCGATTCGACGAGCACCGGTGCTCCGGGCGGGGCGAGCGCGCGCAGGGCGGTGGTCAGCGCGGACTGGCCGCCCGCGGCGATCAGTACCCCGGCGGCGGTGACCCCGCCGCCGATGCTCCGCGCGAACCACTCGCGCAGCTCCGGCAGCCCCTCCATCGGAGGCCGCCCCCAGGCGCCGGGGCGACGGCCCGCCCGGGACAGGGCCGCCGCCATCGCCCGCTCGGGCTGCAGAGAGGGATGCAGGTAGCCGCCGTTGAACTCGACGACTCCGGGCGGCGGGGCGGCAAGGGAGACCGTGACTCCGGAGGCGTCCACGGAGCGCGGTACGAGGTCGGCGGCGCCGTCCGCGCTGAGCGCGACCTCCTGCCAGGAGGTGTCACCGACTGGAGCGGCCCCGCCGCGCGGCTCGGCGCGGAAGGCGCCGGCGCCCGGCCGGGTGACCACCAGCCCCTCGGCGGCCAGCTGCCCGAGGGCACGCGAGACGGTCACGGGACTGACCCGGAACCGCTCGACGAGCGACCGGCTCGACGGCAGCTTTCCACCGGGAGAGTAGCGGTCCAGTTCCCGCCGTAGCTGCTTCACCAGTTCGCCGACACTGCTACGCTCATGCATGAGAGCACAGAGTAGCGCTACTACCCCCAACCGGATAGCGGTCGACGGTGAAGCCCGACCCGTCGCCGCAAGCACCCCGGTGACGGCGGCGAGCCGCCGCTCCGGCACCCTCCTGGCCGCCCTCGGCGTGGTCGCCTTCTCCCTCACCTTCCCCGCCACCGCCTGGGGACTGGAGGGTTTCGGACCCTGGTCGCTCGTGGCCGTGCGCAGCGTTCTCGCGGCGCTGATCGCCGGGGTCTGTCTGCTGGCGCTGCGCGTGCCACTGCCCGGCCGAGGGCACCTGGCGGGCCTGGCGGTCGTGGCCGCCGGTGTCGTCGTCGGCTTCCCGCTGCTGACCACGCTCGCCCTGCAGACGTCGACCACCGCGCACGCCGCCGTCGTGGTCGGCCTGCTCCCGCTCACGACCGCCCTGTTCTCCGCGCTGCGCATGGGCAGCCGCCCGTCCCGCACCTTCTGGACGGCGGCTCTCGCGGGCGCGGCCGCGGTCGTCGCCTTCACGGTGCAGCAGAGCGGCGGCGCGCTGACGACCGCGGACCTGTACCTGTTCGCCGCACTGCTGGTGTGCGCGGCCGGCTACACCGAAGGCGGCCGGCTGGCCCGGGTCATGCCGGGCTGGCAGGTCATCGGCTGGGCGCTGGTGCTGTGCCTGCCGCTGAGCGTGCCCGCCGCCGTACTGGCGCTGTCGTACGAACCCGTACGGCTGACCGCGCACAGCGTGGCCGGGCTGCTGTGGGTCGCGGCGGGCTCGCAGTTCCTCGGGCTGGTCGTCTGGTACCGGGGGATGGCGGCGATCGGCATTCCCAAGGCCAGCCAGTTGCAGTTGGCCCAACCCCTGCTCACACTGGTGTGGTCGGTGCTGCTGCTGGGCGAGCACCTGACGGTGGCCGCCCCGCTGACGGCCGCGGCGGTGCTGGTGTGCATCGCCGTCACGCAGCGGGCGCGGGGCTGACGGCGCGGGTACGCGCCGGTTCCAACCGTGGCCCTGCGCCGTAGACTCAAGGCCACGGACCGCTGCTCCCGCACCTGGTGAGGAGGCCCTACAGATGCGTGCAACCGTGGGCGACCAGCTTGTCCAGCACGGCAGGGTGGTCGGCCAACACGACAAGGTCGGCGAGATCGTCGAAGTACTGGGCCAGGAGGGCAACCCTCCGTACCGCGTCCGCTTCGAGGACGGGCACACGGGTATCTGCTCACCCGGCCCGGACACCGAGATCCGCCACAGGGAAATTCAACGTTAGCGCTCCGCCGGGAGAGCCACGATGGGCCGTCGGTCATGTGCGGCTCCGTCGTGGCTGGTCGCGCCCGCGCGGCGGAGCCGCATGGTGATGCGGCCCCGCGCCCCTGTGGGGCGCTGCCGAACCGCCGCGGACATCGCTCGGCCCGCTGACATCAACGCGGGGGCCTCGCCGGCTGCTGGTAGTGGTCGGCGACCACCCGTGCCATCGCGCCGATCCGATCCGTCGCCACGTCCTTGGCGGCGAAGAAGATGTGCCCGTGTACCTGCGGATGGTCCTTGGCCAGGGTGAGGTGGCGGGAGAGTTCGGCGACGTCCTGCCAGGCCGCGGACTGGGCCGGATCGCCCGCCTTGTACAGGGCCTCCCCCACGTACACCTGCGTCCCGGTGCCGCGCGCGACCTCCGACCACCACGGCAGCAGCTTGGCGTAGTCGGCGGCGGCGAAGCCGATGTTCCAGTAGACCTGCGGGGCGATGTAGTCGATCCAGTGCTCCCGCACCCATTTGCGGGTGTCCGCGTGCAGATCGTCGTAGGTCTGCACACCGGCGCGGGTGTCCGAGCCGTGCGGGTCGGTGGCGGCGTTGCGCCACACCGCGAACGGGCTGATGCCGAAGCGGGTGCCCGGCCGCACCTGCTTGATCCGCGCGCCCATGTCGTACACCAGCTTGTCGATGTTGTTGCGGCGCCAGGCGTTCCGGTCCGGGAAGGCCTTGCCGTGGCGGGCGTAGGCCGCGTCGTCGTCGAAGGTCTGGCCGGTCACGGGATACGGGTAGAAGTAGTCGTCGAAGTGGACGGCGTCCACGGGGTACTTCCGCACCGCGTCCAGCATCGCGTTCTGCACGAAGGCACGGACCTTCGGCAGCCCCGGGTTGTAGTAGAGCTTCCCGCCGTACGGCACCACCCAGTCAGGGTGCTTGCGCGCGGGGTGGGAGGCGACCAGTTTCGTCACGTCGGTGTGGTTGGCGATGCGGTAGGGGTTGAACCAGGCGTGCAGTTCCAGACCGCGGGCGTGGGCCTCCTTGACCGCCGTACCCAGCGGGTCCCAGCCCGGGTCCTGGCCCTGGGTGCCGGTGAGCACCTGCGACCAGGGCTCGTACGGGGAGGGCCACAGGGCGTCGGCCGTCGGACGCACCTGGAACATCACGGCGTTGAGGCGGCTGTGCACGGCACGGTCCAGGATGGCGATCAGCTCGGCCCGCTGCTCGGCCGCGGTCAGCCCCGGCTTGGAGGGCCAGTCCCGGTTGGCCACGGTCGCCACCCAGACGCCCCGCATCTCCCGCACGGACCGCCGGCGCCCGGAATCGCCGCCCGCCATCGCCGCACTCGCCGCCACTGCACCGCCCCCCGCCACGAGAGCCGACAGGGCCGTCGCTGCGAACGCCCGTCGCGACAGCCGAGACCTACGGTGCAGCATTCCCCTACCTCCATGCGCCGATGTGCGTGACCGGGGGAGATTCTCGACCCGGGCCGCCTCCGCGTCAGGCTGCCACGCGGACCCGAACGATCGATCAACGATCGCCGGAGGTAACGTGCAGGTTTGGAGCAGGCACCGAACCACCGGGGCGCTGCCGGATTCGTAGATCAGCGAAGGGGTCGATGTGACGGACTTCCCATCGGGAGACATCTCGCGCGTCGGAGTGGTCGGCTGCGGCCAGATGGGGGCGGGCATCGCCGAGGTGTGCGCCCGGGCCGGTCTGGACGTCAAGGTCGCCGAGACCACCGGGGAGGCCCTGGAAATCGGCCGGACCCGGCTGTTCAGCTCCCTGGGCAAGGCGGCCGAGCGCGGCAAGATCACCGAGCAGGAGCGGGACGAGACGCAGGCGCGGCTGAGCTTCACCACCGACCTGGGCGAGTTCGCCGACCGCGACCTGGTGATCGAGGCCGTCGTCGAGAACGAGCAGGTGAAGACGGAGATCTTCCAGGTGCTCGACCAGGTGGTGACCCGCCCGGACGCCATCCTGGCCTCCAACACCTCCTCCATCCCGCTGGTGAAGCTGGCGGTCGCCACCTCCCGCCCGGACCACGTCGTCGGCATCCACTTCTTCAACCCGGCCCCGGTGCAGCAGCTGGTCGAGCTGATCCCGGCGCTCACCACCTCCGAGGGCACCCTCAGCCGCGCCCAGGCGTTCGCCGAGAAGGTGCTCGGCAAGCACGCGATCCGCGCCCAGGACCGCTCCGGCTTCGTGGTCAACGCGCTGCTCGTGCCGTATCTGCTGTCCGCCATCCGCATGTTCGAGTCGGGCATCGCGGGCCGCGAGGACATCGACAACGGCATGGAGATGGGCTGTGCCCACCCGATGGGCCCGCTGAAGCTGTCCGACCTGATCGGCCTGGACACCATCGTCTCCATCGCCAACTCGATGTACGCCGAGTACAAGGAGCCGCTGTACGCCGCTCCCCCGCTGCTCCAGCGCATGGTCGACGCGGGCCGGCTCGGCCGGAAGACCGGGTCGGGCTTCTACAACTACGGCTGATCCGGTCGGCCTTTTGCACAGTGCCCGTTCCAGGGTGCTGATTACACAGTGCGAGCAACACGGGCCCGGCACTCTTCGGAGCGCCGGGCCCGTGTCATTCACACACCGTGTGCGCGCCGGGCCCGCATATGCCCCTCGCACACGCTCCCCACGTGTCCACCAGGCGAGTTGACTCTTCATGCGCAATGCAAGGGATGTGACGACTACGGAAAGGAGCGGACCCGTGACCGCCGACCCGGAGCATCCCGTGGTCCATGGAGAACTCGCAGAGTTACGCCGCCGCCTCGATGTCGCGTATGCGCGCGTCGAGGGCGGGCTGGCTCTGCTCAACCATCGCACCGAGGAGACGCACAAGGAACTCGACGACCTGAGCGCACGGATCATCGCCCTGGAGCACGCCCGCTGGCCGCTGCCCGCGGTCGCGGCGCTGACGGCAGTGGGCGCGCTCGTCGTGACGGTATGGCAAGCCCTGGGCCACTGAGGGACAAGGGCTCGGTGGGGGGAATCAGGGTGGGCGCGGTGGGGGAATCAGAGTCAGGCGTCCTGCCCGAGCCTGAGGTGGTGCAGGAGCAGTAACGCGGCCGCCATGTTGGCGGCCGGGACCTCGCCGCGGGCGACCATGTCGGGGACGAGTTTGAGGGGGACCCATTCCCGGCGGTCCGACTCGAAGTCGTCCACGGGATGTCCGACGTACTCGCCGTCGTCGGCCCAGTAGATGTGATGCCGGGCGTCGGTGAGGCCGTTGGACGGCTCGACGCTCATGAGGTGCTGCAGCGGTCCCGGTCGCCAGCCGGTCTCTTCCTCGAGTTCCCTGGCGGCCGCGACGGCGATGTCCTCGCCGTCCTCGACCACGCCCGCAGCGAGTTCCCACCCCCAGCTGTCGGTGATGAAGCGGTGGCGCCACAGGAGGAGGACTTCATTGGCCTCGTTCACCACCGTGGCCACGGCGACGGGCCGCAGCCGTATCAGAAAGTGGTCCAGGTGCCGCCCGTCCGGCAGTTCCACATCTGCCAGGTTGACGGTGAACCAGCGGTTTGCATACACAGTTTGTTCGTTCTGTTTCGTCCACTGCACGGTTCTGCCACCTTCCGTCGAGTAAGTGGCAATATCGCAGCAGGGACTGTGGGTGTCGGTGCTCAGGAACCTGCCTACAGCGGTACGCGCAGTGCCCCGTCGATGAGTTCGGCGGCTTCGGCGGTGCCCGCGCAGCCGCTGCGCACCAGGTGCTCGCGTACCGCGCGGAGTCTGTCGCGCAGCCGCTGGGACTCCATTCCGCGGGCCTGTTCGGCCATCTGCACCGCGGTGGCCACGGCTTTGTCGGCGTTGCCCTGGCGCAGTTCGATCGTGCTGAGCATGGCGAGCCGATGGACCCGGCCGCGGTCGTGCGCCGGGTTGTCGACCGCCGCCGCGGCGTGCTCCCCCGCGGCCACGAGTTCACCGAGGCTGAGCAGTGCCTCCGCCACCTGGACGTTGACAAGGCCCGGCTGGACATAGCCGGTTTCGTCGGGTTCGTACCCGCGCCGGATGCGTTCGGCGGCCTGCTCGGCACGCCGGATGCACGACAGCGCGGTCGTACTGTCGCCCAGGTGTGCGTACGCCTTGGCCTGCATCGCGTAGAGATCGCAGGCGAGAGCGGGCGTGATGTGCTTGCCGGCGGCGCGCAGCGCGGCCTCCGCGAAGGCGACCGCCTGCCGGTGCTCCCGCATGAACAGCGCCTGGTTGACCAGCAGGGCGATCACGTATGCGCCAAGTCCCCGGTCCCCGCTCGCCTTCGCCAGCCTGAGCGCCTGGTGGAAGTAGCGCTGGGCGAGTCCGTGTGCGTCGGAGTCGTAGGCGCAGATGCCCGCGATGGCCACCAACCCGCCCGTGGCCCGATGCAGTTGACGGCCGGTGGCGTCGGTGTAGCTGCCGCGCAGCAGCGGGGCGGCCTCGGCGTTGAGGAAGCCGACGATCCGCGTGCGCGTGGCTATGCCCCCCGCCTTGCGGTACATCTGCTCGTAGTGGGTGCGGGCCGCGCGCAGCATCTCGATGTCGCCCGGGGTGACCCGGTGCCGGCCGCCGCGCGAGACATCCACGTCCTCGGGCGGGTTCTCCCACTCCCACACGGGCATGACGGCTGGCGTGCCGGTGACCGCGGGCGCACCCAGGATGTGCGGGCGCTGCTGCTCGTCGGAGCGCCACAGGGCGGTGGCCCGCTCGACGAAGCCGGACAGCGAGGTGCCGTGCGGGGTGGACGGCTCTCCGGGCACGCCGAGGCCGATGTCGTCGAGCGTGACCGGACGGTGCAGCCGTCCGGCGAGCACCTCGCAGATCAGGTCGGGCACCTGGCCTCGGGGCCGCTGCCCCTTCAACCACCGCGCTACGGCGGTGTGTTCGTACCGGAGCGCGAGACCTCGCGCCCGCCCCGCCTGATTGACGTGTGCCGCCAGCCCCGCATGCGAGATCCCGGCCTCGTCCAGGATCGCGTCGAGCAGAGTGTTGGGCTGCATGGGTGCCCCCCGGATCGCTCGGTGCCGTCAGCGTAGTGCGAACGGCTTCACACGGGGTGTGAACGGAGTGCTCGAATCCGCAGCGTACGCGCACTGTCGCGGAGAGTTTCCAGCCGGTTGACTGAAATGCCTCGCAAGAGGCCGGCCGGGCCGCCGGCTCCCCCTCGTACAGTGCGGCGGCCCGCTTCCGCGCCGTCCGCCCAGCTGCCTGCCCGACACTCCGTGGCGGGGCGGACGGCGTGCCGCGCCGATACGACACACCATGAATGAGGCCCGCCAAGACCACGCGGGAGCGCCGGGCGCACCGCGGGGGTACGTGACAGTTCGCGGCCTCGACGTCACGTGAGGCGGTGCGCCCGGTGTCCGACCGGCTCGCCAGGGTGTCGTACGGCATGGCGGCGGTCGTTGCGCAGGACGAGCAGCGCGACGTCGTCGGCGGGTCTTCCCCCTGCATGGCGCAGCAGCCCGGCGAAGACGGCGCGCAGCACCGACTGCGGGGAGACCGGCCCGGCACCCACGGCCTCGGCGAGCGCGGCCGGCAGCGGAAAGAACCGGCCACGTCCGTCCCGGGCATCCTCGACACCGTCCGTGTGCAGGAACAGCGCCTCGCCGGGCAGGAGCCGGCCGCAGGGAAGGGCGGGCAGCTCGGCGGGCAACGGGAACGGCCCGAGGGGAGGCAGGGGTTCGGCCCGGGGGGTCAGCAGTTCGGCCCGGGCCGGACCCAGCAGATACGGCCAGGGGTGCCCGCAGTTGAGAACGCGCACCTCGCCGTCCGGCTGGATCTCCAGCAGCAGTACGGTGACGAACTCCTCGGCGACCGGGTTGTCCGGCTCCGCTCCGGCCGAGGGGTGCTCGGCGCGGGCCCGCTCCCGCAGATGCCGGGCCAGCGCCCGCTCCAGACGCCGCAGCACACTGCCGAGTTCGGCCTCGTCGTGCACGGCCTCGCGGAAGCTGCCGAGCACGGCGGCGACCGTACTGATGGCGGCGAGCCCGTGCCCGCGCACATCGCCCATCACGACCCGCACACCGTGCTCGGTGGCGATGACCTCGTACAGATCGCCGCCGATGGCCGCTCTGCGGTCCGCGGACAGCTGGGCCGCGGCGATGTTCAGCCCGTCGATCCGCGGCGGCAGCGGTCGCAGCAGCACACTCTGCGCGACACCCGCGACCTGCCGCACCTCCCTGAGCTCGCGCAGCAGCACATGCCGGACGTGAAGTATCAGCCCGGTCCCCACCGCGAAGAAGACGGCGCTGGTGCCGATGCGCGCCCCCAGCCCGTTCTCCTGGGCGAGCGGACAGGCCAGTTTGTACGTGATCGCCATGGCGCCCCACACGGTGGGCAGTCCCAGCTCGAGCACCCGGCGCAGCGGCAGCCGCCCCGCCCTGCGGGGAACGCCAGCCTTGATACGGATCATGCCGATTGGCCCCCCACTCAGGCCCAGAAGCACAGACGGACCGACCCCGAAAGGCCGGTCCGATTCTGTCCACGGCATGGCCCGACAGGGCCAGATCACCCGAAGTTGCCACCCAAATGAGTGACAACCTCCAGGCCATCCGCATTTATGCAGGTGGGGGGCATATTCACAGGGGGGAACTGCAGCGCCCCTTTAAGGGGCGCGGGGCTGTATCGATATGCGGCTCCGCCGCGTGGGCGCGACAAACCACGACGAACCCGCAGCCGCCAACGGACAACAGCTCCCCGCCCCTTGGGCGAACTCAGCCCCGAAGAACCGCTCCCGCCCGCTCGCCCGCGAGGGCCACCGCCGCATCCCGAGCCGCAGACGCCTCGTCAACGGTCAGGGTCCGGTCGGGCGCCCGGAACCGCAGCGCGTAGGCCAGCGACTTCTTCCCCTCGCCCAGCTGCTCTGCGTTCTCGTACACGTCGAACAGCCGGATCGCCTCCAGGAGTTCACCCGCCCCGTCCCGCAGCGCGGCCTCGACCTCGGCGTGCGGCACGAACTTGTCGACGACCAGGGCGACATCCTGCGTGGCCACCGGGAACGTGGAGATGCCCGGCGCCTGCGGGGTGTCGTTGCCGACCTGCTCCAGCACATCCAGGTCGATCTCCATCGCACTGGTGCGCTCGGGCAGGCCCAGGGCCTTCACCACGCGCGGGTGCAGCTCACCCGCGTGGCCGACGACCGTCTCCGTGCCGTCGACGACGACCACGAACTCGGCGCAGCGGCCGGGGTGCCACGGACCGTACTGGCCCTTGCGGACGATCAGTTCGGCACCGGCTTCCCGCGCGGCCACGCGGCCCGCCTCGACCGCGTCGGCCCAGTCCGCCGGACGGCCCTTGCCCCACCAGCCGGCCTGCTCGCGGGCGCCCGCGAGGACGACGGCGATGTGGCGGGGCTGCTCGGGCAGCGCGGCGTTCAGCTCGGCGATCTCCTCGTCGGTGGGACGCCGGTCGACGGGCAGGGCGACGGCGGTCCTCTGCTGCTCGCGCGGGAGGAACACCAGCCCGGTCTCGAACAGCGCGAGGTCGTGCGAGCCCCGGCCGTTGTTGCGCCGCAGGGCACCAAGGAGCCCCGGCAGCAGCGAGGTGCGCAGCGCGGGTTCCTCGTCGCTGAGCGGGTTGGTGAGCTTCACGGCGCGGCGGTTCGGGTCGTCGGCCTCCAGCAGCAGCTGGTCGAAGACCTGCTCGCTGACGAAGGGATAGTTGGGCGCCTCGACATAGCCCGCCCCGGCCAGCGCGCGGCCGACCCGGCGGTGCAGCCGCTGCCGGTGGGTCAGTCCGCGGCCCGAGGGGAGCTTGGGCAGCGTGGAGGGCAGGTTCTCGTAGCCCTCCAGGCGGATGACCTCCTCCGCGATGTCGTTGGCCTCCAGGAGGTCCGGCCGCCAGGACGGCACAGTGACGATCAGCTCGTCCTGCCCGTACACATCGCAGCCGATCTCCTGCAGGCGCCGTACGACGGTCTCGCGGCCGTAGTCGACACCGGCCACCTTGTCCGGGTGGTTGGCCGGGACGGTGATGGTGTGCGGCGCGGACGGCGTGATGACCTCGGTGACGCCGGCCTCGGCGGTGCCGCCGGCGAGCAGCACCAGCAGGTCGACCGTGCGCTGTGCGGCGGCGGCCGCGGCCTGCGGGTCGACACCGCGCTCGAAGCGGCGGGACGCCTCGGAGGACAGCTTGTGGCGGCGGGCCGTGCGTGCGATGGACACCGCGTTGAAGTGGGCGGCCTCGATCACGACGTCGGACGTCGAGTTCTCGGTGTCGTCGTGGTCGGCGATCTCGGTGTTGGCGCCGCCCATGACACCCGCGAGACCGATGGGGCCGCGGTCGTCGGTGATGACGAGGTCCTCGGCGTCCAGAGTGCGGGTGACTCCGTCGAGCGTGACGAGCTTCTCGCCCTGCTCGGCGCGGCGCACACCGATGGTGCCCTGGACCAGCGAGCGGTCGTAGGCGTGCAGGGGCTGGCCGAGCTCCATCATCACGTAGTTCGTGACGTCGACGGCGAGGGAGACCGGGCGCATGCCGACCTTCTGCAGCCGGCGCTGCAGCCAGATCGGGGAGCGCGCCTCGGGGCTGAGCCCGGTGACGGTGCGCGCGGTGAAGCGGTCGCAGCCGAGCGGGTCGGAGACCTCGACCGGGTAGCCGAACGCGTTCGGGCCGGGTACGTCGATCAGGGCCGGGTCGCGCAGCGGCAGGCCGTAGGCGATGGCGGTCTCGCGGGCGACGCCGCGGATGGACAGGCAGTCGCCGCGGTTGGCGGTGACGGCGATGTCCAGGACCTCGTCGACCAGTTCGAGCAGCTCGATGGCGTCCTTGCCGACCTCGACCTCCGGCGGCAGCACGATGATGCCCTTGGTGCCGTCGTCGCCCATGCCCAGCTCGTCGCTGGAGCAGATCATGCCGTGGGACGTCTTGCCGTACGTCTTGCGCGCGGAGATCGAGAAGCCGCCGGGCAGCGTGGCGCCCGGAAGCACGACCACGACCTTGTCGCCGACGGCGAAGTTGCGGGCGCCGCAGACGATCTCCTGGGGCTCGCCGGTGCCGTTGGCCTGGCCGACGTCGACGGTGCAGAAGCGGATCGGCTTCTTGAACTCCGTCAGCTCCTCGATGGTCAGCACCTTGCCGACGACGAGCGGGCCCTTGAGGTCGGCGCCGAGGTGCTCGACGGTCTCCACCTCGAGCCCGGCGGAGACGAGCTTCTCCTGGACGTCACGGCCGGTTTCCGTCGCCGGCAGGTCGACGTACTCCCGCAGCCAAGAAAGCGGGACCCGCATCAGATCTCCATCCCGAACGGCCGGGTGAACCGGACGTCACCCTCGACCATGTCTCGCATGTCCTCGACGTTGTGGCGGAACATCAGCATCCGCTCGATGCCGAACCCGAAGGCGAAGCCGCTGTACTTCTCCGGGTCGACGCCGCAGGCGGTGAGCACCCGCGGGTTGACCATGCCGCAGCCGCCGAGCTCGATCCAGCCTTCGGAGGAGCAGGTGCGGCAGGGGCGGTCGGGGTTGCCGACGGACTCGCCGCGGCAGACGTAGCAGACCATGTCCATCTCGGCGGACGGCTCGGTGAAGGGGAAGAAGTTGGGCCGCAGCCGGGTCTTCATGCCCTCGCCGAACAGGGACTGGACCATGTGGTCCAGGGTGCCCTTGAGGTCGGCCATGGTCAGGCCCTCGTCCACGGCGAGCAGCTCGACCTGGTGGAAGACGGGGGTGTGCGTGGCGTCCAGCTCGTCGGTGCGGTACACCCGGCCCGGACAGATCACGTAGACCGGCAGCTCACGGTTGAGCAGCGAGCGGATCTGGACCGGCGAGGTGTGGGTGCGCAGCACGACACCGGACTCGGTGCCGCCCTTGGGGCCTTCGACGAAGAAGGTGTCGTGCTCGCCGCGGGCCGGGTGGTCCGGGCCGATGTTGAGCGCGTCGAAGTTGAACCACTCGGCCTCGATCTCGGGGCCCTCGGCGACCTCGTAGCCCATGGCCACGAAGACGTCCTCGATCCGCTCCGAGAGGGTGGTCAGGGGGTGGCGGGCGCCGGCCGGTACGCGGTCGTACGGCAGCGTGACGTCCACCGACTCCTCGACCAGCACGCGCGCGTCCCGCTCGGCCTCCAGCTCGGCCTGGCGACCGGCGAGCGCCTTGTTGACGGCGCCGCGGGCCTGGCCGACGAGCTTGCCGGCGGCGGCCTTGGCGTGCGGGGGCAGGGCGCCGATCTCGCGGTTGGCGAGGGCCAGCGGGGAGGTGCCGCCGGTGTGGGCGACCTTGGCCTCCTGGAGCGCGTCGAGGGAGTCCGCGGCCGCGAAGGCGGTGAGCGCCTCGTCCCGCATGCGCTCGATCTCTTCCGGTTTCAAGGCCTCGACCTCTACCGGGTCGTACGACTTATTCGGTGCCGACATCTCTTCCCGTGCTTCCGATTGGCTGGCTGAAGGTCCCCGTCACCGACTCACACAGAGGTCAGAGGGCCGTCCATGGGACACAAAGGTGCCAAAGGCCGAGTCTAACGGGGTGGAGGTGTACGAATGCGCCCGTGGGCCGCTCTCCGGCTCTCAGGTGAGATACGCCGGGGCCGCCACGGGCAACGTAAATCGGAACTCGGCGCCGCCCTGGGTGCCGCGGCCGACCGTGATGGTGCCGCCGTGGGCCTCGACGATGCCCTTGACGATGTAGAGCCCGAGGCCCGTGCCGCCGCGCTTGCTGCCCCGCCAGAAGCGGGTGAAGACGCGGTTCATGGACTCCTCCGGGATGCCGGGCCCCTCGTCGCTCACCGTGACCGACGTGCCGGTGTCCTCGTCCTCGCGGGGGGACTCCGTGGCCGTGATGTCAATCGTGACGGTTCCCTCGCCGTGCCGCACCGCATTTTCCAGCAGGTTGCTCAGCACCTGGTCGATCTTGTCGGGGTCGGCCCACAGCGAGGGCAGCGGCTGCTCGATCCTGAGCAGGAACCGGTCGGCGGGCTGTCCGGCGGCGACGTACGCCTGGATGTGCCGTCCCACGGCCGCGCCGATGTCGACGGGCTGGCGCCGCACCTCAAGCCGTCCGCTGTCGATCCGCGAGATGTCCAGCAGCTCGGCGATGAGCCGGGTGACCCGGTCGGCGTCGGCGTCGACGGTCTCCAGCATCAGCCGCTTCTGGTCGTCGGTGAACCGTTCCCACTTGGCGAGGAGCGTGGCGGTGAAGCCCTTGACGGAGGTCAGGGGCGACCTGAGTTCATGGGCCACGGTCGCTATCAGCTCCGCGTGGCTGCGCTCGGTGCGGCGGCGGGCCTCGGTGTCGCGCAGCGTGACGACGACACGGCGGACCGGGCCGGTGGGTTCACCGCGGACGTACCGGGCCGATACGAGGACCTCGCGTCCACCGGGGAGCAGCAGATTCCGCTCCGGCTGCCGCCGCCGGATGGCGAGCCCGCCGTACGGGTCGGTCAGCTGCCACCAGCGCCGCCCTTCCAGGTCCTCTAACGGCAGCGCCTTCTCCAGCCGCTGCCCGAGGGCGTCCCGGGCGGGGACGGCGGTGATGCGTTCGGCGGCGGCGTTGAAGCAGATGACCTGGCCGTGCTCGTCGGCGACGACGAGGCCGTCGGGCAGTTGGTCGGGGTCGATGCCGAGCTCGGCGAGATCACCGTGCCGGGGCGCGGGTGCGCGCCGCGCGTCCCGTGATCCCCGTGCCCTGCTCGTGCCGACACTCATTCCCCGCAAACCCACCCTTCAGACGGCGCAGGTGGCCCCCGAGCTGGTCACCCTACTAGCTGTCAGTGACGGAACGGCACCCTGTGGAGGCGCGCTGTGCACGGGCCGACGCATACAGACATACGGCGGCCGCGGTGGCGAGGTTCAGGCTCTCGGCCTTCCCGTGGATCGGCACGCGCACGACCGCGTCCGCGAGTGCACGGGTCTCCTCCGGAAGCCCCCATGCCTCGTTCCCGAACACCCAGGCGGTCGGCCCGCCCATGGTTCCCTTGTCGAGCTCGTCGTCCAGGTCGTCGCTCCCGGCCCCGTCGGCGGCGAGGATCCGCACCCCGGCCCGCTTGAGCCCCTCGACCGCGTCCTCGACCGGGACGCCGACGGCGACGGGCAGATGGAACAGCGAGCCCACGGAGGCCCGTACGGCCTTGGGGTTGTAGAGGTCGACGGACGCGTCGGTCAGTACGACGGCCTCGGCGCCGGCGGCGTCGGCGCACCGCAGCACGGTCCCGGCATTCCCGGGGTCGCGCACGTTGGCGAGTACGGCCACCAGCTTCGGTTCGGCGGCCAGGATCTCCGCGAAGGGCGTGTCGATGAACCGGCAGATCCCGACGAGCCCCTGTGGCGTGACGGTCGTCGAGATGTCGGCGATCACGTCGTCGGCCGCGAGATGCACCCGGGCGCCGGTGGCTCGCGCCTCGCCGATGATGTCGGCGTACCGATCGGCGGCCTCGACCGTCGCGAACAGCTCGACCAGCGTGTCCCCGTAGGCCGCCGCCTCACGCACGGCCTGCGGCCCCTCGGCCAGGAACAGCCGCTCCTTGCCCCGGAAGTTCCGCCGGGCGAGCCGCCGAGCGGCCAAGACACGGGGGGAACGGGGGGAGATCAGCTCGGGGCTGGCGGAGGGCATGGGGCTCACTTTCGGAAAACTACACAACAGGACCCGCAAGCCCTCAGGCCTGCGGGTCCCTCATGTCACGTCGGCTCAGAGCCGGTGCGGCGTCACGCGGCCTTCGGGGCGTTGACGTCGGCCGGAAGGGCCTTCTGCGCAACCTCGACCAGCGCGGCGAACGCGGTGGCGTCGTTGACGGCCAGCTCGGCCAGGATCTTGCGGTCGACCTCGACGTTGGCGGCCTTCAGACCCTGGATGAAGCGGTTGTACGTGATGCCGTTGGCGCGGGCAGCGGCGTTGATGCGCTGGATCCACAGCTGGCGGAAGTCACCCTTGCGCTTCTTGCGGTCGTTGTAGTTGTAGACCAGCGAGTGGGTGACCTGCTCCTTGGCCTTGCGGTACAGGCGCGAACGCTGACCGCGGTAGCCGGAGGCCTGCTCGAGGATCGCCCGGCGCTTCTTGTGGGCGTTGACTGCCCGCTTGACGCGTGCCACTTGTTAACTCCTTGTAGCGGGGCCGTGGTTGGACTCACACGGCCCGGAAACGATTGGGTCCCGGTCCAGACGTACGGCGCTCGGCGATCGAATGATCAGGCGCCGCTCACGTCACTTGCCGAGAAGCTTCTTGATCTTCGCGGCGTCGCCCGGGGCCATCTCGGCGTTGCCGGTCAGGCGACGCGTCACGCGGGACGACTTGTGCTCGAGCAGGTGGCGCTTGCCGGCGCGCTCACGGAGCACCTTGCCGGAGCCGGTGACCTTGAAGCGCTTGCTGGCACCGCTGTGCGACTTGTTCTTCGGCATAGCGCCGTTCTCTCCTCGTCGGTGGCGCTCCGGTGCCCGGTCGCGAAACCGGGCACGGTGGAGCGTCGTTCGTGTTTCGGTTACATCCTGGGGACTTGCGTCCCCCGGGATCACGCCTCGGCGGAAGCCTCGGCAGGTGCCTCGGTCTCCACGGCGTTCTCGGTCTCCGCGGCGTTCTGCGACTTGCCGGGGTTGGCCTTCGCTTCTGCCTTGCGGGCTTCCTGCGCCTGGCGGGCCTCGGCCATCGCCTCGGTCTTCTTCTTGTGCGGACCGAGGACCATGATCATGTTTCGGCCGTCCTGCTTCGGGTTCGACTCCACGAAGCCGAGGTCCTGGACGTCCTCCGCGAGACGCTGCAGCAGTCGGTAGCCCAGTTCGGGCCGGGACTGCTCGCGACCACGGAACATGATCGTGATCTTGACCTTGTCGCCCTGCTTGAGGAACCGGACGACGTGACCCTTCTTGGTGTCATAGTCGTGCGGGTCGATCTTCGGCCGGAGCTTCATCTCCTTGATGACCGTGTGCGCCTGGTTCTTGCGCGCCTCACGGGCCTTCATGGCCGACTCGTACTTGAACTTCCCGTAGTCCATGAGCTTGCACACGGGCGGACGGGCGTTCGCCGCGACCTCGACCAGGTCCAGGTCGTACTCCTGCGCAAGCTCCAGTGCCTTGGCCAGCGGGACAATGCCCACCTGCTCGCCACTGGGACCGACAAGTCGCACCTCGGGAACGCGAATCCGGTCGTTGATGCGGGGCTCGGCGCTGATGGATCCTCCTCGGTTAGCACCACACGGCGGTCTGGCGGACAGCCGCGTATGTCTCTTTCGTCAGACCTAACCGCGCCAGAGCATGAAAAATGCCCCGGACGATCACAGGCGGGGCTCCAATGCACTACCGGAGCACCGCCGCGATGACGCGGGGCGCGCTTTCGGGCGACTCCATCGTCCGTACGGAACGATGGTGGCCGCCTGACCGGGGTGACCTGCCGTCCCGGAGGACAGTCAGGTGGGAGATCGGAGCCTCCACTTGTGGGCCGGACACGTGAGCGTCCAGCCGGTCGTCACACAAGGTTAGCAGCAACCCGGGGGTGGTGCTAACCGGCCTGCTCCGGGCCCTATCGTGTGGGGCATGAGTGACACCCCTCCTGAGTCCCCCGAGTCCCCCGCCGACTTCGACGCCATGACCCGCGACATCGCCGAGGTCCCCGCCGTCGAGGTGATCGTGACGGTCGCCGTCAACCTGATGAGCGCCGCCGCGGTGAAGCTCGGGCTGACCGAGGAGGGCGACAAGTACAAGGACCTGGACGAGGCCCGCAAGCTGATCCACGCTCTGGCCGGCCTGCTGGACGGCAGCGCGACCGAGATCAGCTCCTTCCACGCGGCGCCGCTGCGCGACGGCCTGAAGTCGCTGCAGCTGGCGTTCCGCGAGGCGTCCCTCGTCCCGGACGAGCCGGGCCAGGGGCCGGGTGAGAAGTACACGGGCCCGGTCTACGGCTAGGTCCGGGTAGTAAAACAACTAGCCACGTACGTACAAGGGCTCGCCCGGCGGCGTCGCCCCGGCCGGCAGCAGTGCCAGGTCGAGGCCGCGCACCAGGCGGGCCCTCAGTGTTTCGTCGGCGGCGAGGCGCCGAGCGACTGCGTGGACGCTCGCGTCGTTCGGCATTCCGGGATAGAGGACCAGGGCGAGAGTGCCGTCGCCCTGCCCAGGGCCGAGATAGGCCCGCTCCACCGCGCCCACGGCAGCGACGGCATCACGTACCGATTCCACGACCGCGGGATCGGCCAGCGGGTCGGTCGTCGTGCGGCCCTCGGCGAGTGCGAGCAGCGCGGAGCCGGTCAGTTCGAACGGCACCGGACCGGCCAGGTCCAGCACCACCGTGTCCGCCTTCTCGTGCGCGGCGGCCTGCAGTGCCTGGTGCAGGGGTACGGCGACGGGGCGGGCCGCCGGATCCCAGCGGGCCAGGGAGTCGGTGGAGGTGAAGGCCGGCAGGGCGGTGCGGGACCCGGCCTTGAGGGTCGGTACGGCCATGTCGCTGGTCTTCTCGCGGCGCAGCCCGTTCTCGTCCTCCTCTACCTCACCGAGGACGGCCACCACGGGGACGAGCAGCCGGGCGCCCTTGAGTGCCTCCAGGACGGGGCCCACAGCGGTGCGGTCCTCGGCCCAGGCGGTGAGCGCGGCACTGAGCCGGGGGTCGGCGGTGCCGTCGTCGTCGGAGAAGCCGGAGTCGGGAATGTTCTTGTTCGCCACGGTCACCGACCCTATCGGGCGGATATCGGGGGGATGCTGCTGGGCTTGTGCGGCCCCGGAAACCGCTGGTTCACAGGGTTCACGGCTTTCTCAGATTTCCCTGACACACATCTAACCTCGGGCTAACGGAGCGCACAGTCGCCGCCTCCAGCATCGCGGGATGGAGTCCCCCAGAGCCCGCCGCAGCCGCCGCGTTCGTCCGTCCAGGACGCGCATCCTGCTCCACGCCGCCCTCGCCGTCGTGGCCGTGGTCGGTGGTACGGCCGCCGGGACCGTGTATGTGAAGGCTCGGGCGCACTCCGGTGCGAGCCCCGTATCGTCGTCGGCGACGGCGTCGGCCTCCACCTCGGCCACGGCGGACGGGGAGGATGCGGTGGAACCTGTGGCGGAGCCGGCGGTGGACTATGACGCGCTGCTGGCAAAGGCCCTGAAGCCGGTGTCCGTCGAGGACGGCGCGAAGGTGTCGGTGGCGGTGCTCGACCTGGACTCGGGCGGGAGCGCCTCGTACGGGGACGGCGCGTTCGACACGGCCAGCATCGTCAAGGTCGACATCCTGGCGGCGCTGCTGCTCCAGGCGCAGGACGCGGACCGGCACCTCACGGCGAGCGAGAAGTCGTACGCCACCACGATGATCGAGAACAGTGACAACACCGCCGCGTCCGCCCTGTGGCGGACCATCGGCAAGGCGCAGGGGCTGGACGCCGCGAACGAGCGGCTGGGGCTCACGGACACCGTCGGCGGTGACGGCATGCTGTGGGGGCTGACCCAGACCACGGCCGCAGATCAACTCACGCTGCTGCGGCAGGTGTTCGGGGACGACTCGGAGCTGAGTGAGGCCTCACGGACGTATCTGCAGGCGCTGATGGGACAGATCGAGGCCGACCAGCACTGGGGTGTTTCGGCGGCGGCCGACGGCTCCCGGTGGGCGCTGAAGAACGGCTGGCTCCCCCGCAGCACGACCGGGCTGTGGGACATCAACAGCATCGGGCGGGTGACGGCCGACGGCCGCGACCACCTGGTGGCCGTGCTGTCCAAGGGCAACTCGACGCAGGCGAAGGGGATTTCGCTGGTCGATTCGGCGGCGAGGGCGGCGGTTTCGGCGCTGGCGGACGCTTCGTCCTCGTCCGCCTCACCCTCCGCGTCCGTCTCGGAGTGACGGGCCGACGGTCTCAGAAGCCGTCGAAGCGCGGGCGGCGGCCGCGCCACACGAAGACCGCCGCGACGAGCAGTGCCACGCCGAGGCCGCCCGCGAGCGGAGCCGCCCAACCGCTGGTGTCGTCACCGGACGTGGACTCGTCCGGGCCGGGGCCGAAGTACTTGTCGCCGTACGACACCGCCTGCAGGCCCTCGGGCTTGACACGGCCGGCGGCCTTGATCGCGGCGGCCGGGTCGATCATGCCGAACCCGCGGGAGTCGTCGCGACCGCCGGCGGGAGGGTTGCGGGCGGTGTCCTCGAGGAGCTGCTTGATCTGGGCGGGGGCCAGTCCGGGGTGGGCTGCCTTGATGAGGGCGACCGCGCCCGAGACGAAGGCCGAGGCGGCGCTGGTCCCCCAGCCCTCGTAGTACTTGTGGTCGGGGTCGGCGATGACGATCTTGTCGCCGGGGGCGCTGACGGTGGCGTACCACCGGCGGGTGGAGAACGAGGCGCGGATGCCGAAGCGGTCGACGGCCGTCGCGGCGATGACGCCCGGGTAGGCCGCCGGGTAGGAGACATGGTCGCCCTTGTCGCCGCCGTTGCCGGCCGAGGCGACGACGGTCACGTTCTTCTTCAGGGCGTACTGGACGGCCTCGTCCTCGGCGGGTTCGGGGTGGGCGGAGGCGGAGTCGTCGCCGAGGGAGAGGTTGATGACGTCGGCGCCGTGGTCGGTGGCCCAGCGGATGCCTTCCGCGAGGGCGTTGCCGCGGGTGGAGCGGGCCTTGCCGCGGGCGGTGTCGCCGTCTTCGAGGATCACCCGCACCGGCAGGATCTTCGCCTCGGGGGCGATGCCCATGACGCCGTCGGCGTCGCCGGGGCCGTGTCCGTGCCCGGCGATGATGCCGGCCATGGCGGTGCCGTGCCGGGCCCATGCCCGGTCGCCCTGCTGCGCCCCGAAGCCGATCATGTCCTTGGCGGGCAGGACGTTGCCGACGAGGTCGGGGTGGTCGGCCTCGACGCCGGTGTCGAGGACGGCGACGGTGATGCCCTTGCCCTTGGTGGTCTGCCAGACCTGCTGGGTGTGCATGGCGTCGAGGGCCCACTGCTGGGCGCGGATGCCGTCGGCGTGCGCGACGGTGGACGGCACCAGGGCTAGGGAGGCGGCGAGGAGGACGCTGAGCGCTCCCACGCGGCGCTTTCCGCTCCAGGGCTTCACGAGGGGTTCTCCGTGGGCGAGGTGACGTCTTTGCGCAGGGCCCGTTCGATGCGGTCGGCGAGGCCCTCGGCCTCGTTGCCGAGGCCTGCCTGGGCGGGGGCCGCGGTGGCGCCGGTCTGGGTGGCCTGCTCGGCGGCGACCGGGGTGTCGACGGTGCGGCCGTCGGCCCAGCCGGAGACGGCGTAGACGACGACGGGGGCGTCGGTGAGGACGGAGACGGTCCAGGAGGCGCGCTGCTTGCTGCCGAAGCGGGCGGCAGCGGTGTTCTTCGCGGCGTAAGGGAGGGGCATGAGGTCGGTGCGGGTGCCCAGGCTCTGGCTCTGGAAGCGTTTGGCGAGGGAGTTCATGGATGCGGTGTCGGCCTCGGTGAAGAGGAGGCCGACGGTGGTGACGAAGCTCTGGGTGGCGTCGGTGTAGGTGGCACGGAGCAGCCGCCGGCAGCCGACCGGTGCGAGGGCCTTCTTCAGCAGCGGGTCGAAGGCGTCCTTGCATCCGCTGTCGGGGGCGACGGCGATGCGGGTCCAGGTCCGGTCGGCGCCGCCAGGGCCGGCGCCCGTCCCCTGCACGGTGCGCGGGAACAACCGGTCCACGGGCACGTTGTGCCACAGATCCCCGGCCGCGGCGAACGTGTCCTGCCCGCCGTCGTCCCCGGAGTCCCCGACCAGCCAACTCCCGGTCACGGCCCCACCGATGAGCCCGAGCCCGAGCACGACGCAGGCGGCGACGGCGGCAGTACGCGAGCGCACCCGCCCGCCCAGCGGCCGCGGCCTGGCCCGCTCGTCATACCCCTCGGGCTCCCCGAACGACACCACGGGCCGTCCGCTCCCGAACCCGCCACCGGGCACACCAGGAGCACTCCAGGAAAGCGCCGGGTCGGGCCCCCCGCTCAGGCCTTCCACCCGCGTGCCCGGCAGGGGCGGCATGGGCGGCGACTGCGAGCCGTGGCCGGAGCTCGGCCGGGTGGACGGCATGGGAGGCGTGGCCGCGCCGGGGCGGCCGACCGGAGCAGCGGGAGTTGAGCTCGACGGGGCAGGCGGCATCGCCGTGGACGAGCCGGGCCCACGGGTCGGTACAGCGGGGGCAGCAGCCGGGCGCGGCGGCGCCGAAGCCGCACTCGGCCGCCCGTCCGCCGACGGCGGGGTGCTGCCGGACGACTGCGCGGCAGCACCAGGGCGGGAAGCCGATCGGGCAGGCGGCATCGACACGGACGAGCCGGGCCCACGGGTCGGTACGGCGGGGGCACCGGCCGGGCGGGGCGGCGGCGTGGCCGCGTCCGCCGATGGCGGGGTGCTGCCGGGACGGCCGGACGGCTGCGCGACAGCACCGGGACGGCCAGGAGGCATGGGCCCGGCGGTCGAGCCGGGGTGCCGTGGCGCACCGGTGGGAGCCGGCGGCGTGGTCGAACCGGCAGGGGTCTCCGCCGGACGGGCAGGAGGCACGGACGCAGAGGCCGGCTCAGACCGTCGCGACGCCTCAGCAGACGGCGAGGACTGCGGCGCCCCAGGCCGCCTACCCGAACCAGCCGAAGCATCCGGACGCGGCGGAACCGCCGAGCCAGCGCCCGAAGCCACACGCGCGGAGGGCATACGGCCATCAGCCGCATCACCACGCCGCCGCGGGTCGGCGGACGGCGCGCCCGAGCCCGACGCAGCAGACGAACCCGACCCTGAAACCACACGCCCAGAAGGCATACGACCAGCAGCCGAATCACCACTCCGCCGCGGGTCGGCGGACGGCGCCGCCGATCGCGTACCCGGACCGGCCGGAGCGTCCGAAGTGGTCGGGGTCACCGGCGGGATCGGGCGCAGGCGTGTGGTGGATTCCTGGGAGGTTTCCGCGGGGGCGTTCGTGGTGCCGGGCGGCGGGGTGGGGCGGTGGCTGGGTCGTGGTGGTACGGCTGTGCCGGGTGCGGTCGCGCTGGCGCCGTTGCCGGTGCCTTCCTCACGGCCGGCCCCCGGAGGGGTGTCCGGGAAGCGGGCCGAGGCCGGGGGCGGGGGCGGGGGGCTCGACCAGGACTCGCCCCCCGCGACACCGTCCCGATTCGGTTCGGGCTCGGCGGACGAGTCGGGGCTCGGCTCGGCGTTCGCCCCCGTGGAGGGCGTGCGGTGGCCGAACGCCTCGAAGCGTTCGGAGCCTCGCCACGGGGACCACACCCCGCCGTAGGCCGTTTCGGCGTCCTGCGGCCGGCCGACCGTCGGAGGCTTGGGTGGGCGCGGCGGAATGGAGGCGTGCTGCGCTTCCGTGCTCATGCGCCCCCCGTTTCCTCGCGCCCGGGCCGTCTACCTGTACGCGGGCCGTCGTCCTTGCGCTCAACCGGTCGACGCCGGGCCAGTCCGTCCCGGGCACGCATACCCGTACGAGCCGACCGGCATCCGGATGCATGTGCAACGGTCGCCGATCCGCCGTACGTGGCGTCACTCTACGGGCTGCACCTGGCAGAACGGGAACCAGTCCACGAGCACGGGGCATCTGCCCGGAACGTCCCCCTACCCTGCGGTAATCCTGTCTGGCAGGCTTCGTTCATGACTGCGCGCGCCGCCGACAGGGTCCGTTACGACCGGGCCACCGCCCATCTCGACGCCCCTCTCGCCATCGTGGACCTGGATGCCTTCGACGCCAACGCGGACGATCTCGTGCGCCGCGCGGGCGGCAAGCCGATCCGGGTCGCCAGCAAGTCCGTCCGCTGCCGGGCCCTGCTGGAGCGGGTCCTGGCGAGAGAAGGGTTCGCGGGCATCATGTCCTTCACCCTCGCCGAGTCCCTCTGGCTGGCGCGCGGCGGCTTCGACGACATCCTGCTCGCCTATCCGTCCGCGGACCGCGCCCGCTTCGCCGAGCTGGCCTCCGACCCCAAGCTCGCCGCCGCGGTGACCGTCATGATCGACGACCCCGCACAGCTGAGGTTCATCGACGAGGCCCGCGACGGCGGGCGTGAGGTCATCCGGGTCTGCCTGGAGTTGGACACCTCTCTGAAGCTGTTCGGGGGGCGGGTGCGCGTCGGGGCGCGGCGCTCGCCGCTGCACTCGCCCGCCCAGGTCGCCGACATGGCCCGGCTCGTGGCCGGGCGCCAGGGCTTCAAGGTCGTGGGGATCATGGCGTACGAGGGCCATGTCGCGGGCGTCGGTGACTCCGTCGCCGGGCGGCCGCTGCGGTCCCGTGCCGTGCGGCTCATGCAGGCGACGGCCCGCCGGGAGCTCGCCGAGCGGCGCGGCGAGGTGGTGCGTGCGGTGCGGGCCGTCGTACCGGATCTGGAGTTCGTCAACGGCGGCGGCACCGGGAGTGTGCAGCACACCGCCGCCGAGGAGGCCGTCACCGAGATCGGCGCCGGCTCGGGGCTGTACGTGCCCCGGCTGTTCGACAACTACACGTCGTTCAGCGGACGTCCGGCGGCCCTGTTCGCCCAGCCCGTCGTACGCCGGCCGGGGGTCGGGGTCGTCACGGTCCTCGGCGGCGGATACCCGGCCTCCGGTGCTGCCGGAAGCGACCGGCTGCCCGTCCCGCACCTGCCCGAGGGGCTGCGCTACGACCCCCAGGAGGGGCCCGGCGAGGTGCAGACCCCGCTGCTCGGCTCCCCCGCCGACGATCTGCTGATCGGTGACAAGGTGTGGTTCCGGCACGCCAAGGCCGGTGAGCTGTGCGAGCGCTTCGACGTGCTGCATCTGATCGAGGGCGATGCGGTGACGGCGACCGTCCCGACCTACCGCGGGGAAGGTCACACCTTCCTGTAGCGGACCAGCCGGTGCACGACCGGTCCATGCCGGTCAGTACACGGTGTCCGGTTGGTCCGGGACGACGAAGCCGTCGTCCCGCAGGAGGGCATCCTTGGCGCCGTCGGACGCGTTGTGGGCCTTGGTCGAGCACGGGTACGGCTCCGGCCTGCGCGGCAGGGGTTCGATGAACATGGGGTTGATCAGCCAGCGGCCGTCGGCGTTGTCGTAGGCCCGGCACATCAGTTCCGGCTTGTTGCGGTTGAGGACGAGGTGCGCGCCGGTCGCGTCGCCGACGAAGGTGACGTCGGTGTCGGCGTCCCCGGCGGCGAGGGCCGGGCGCCGCGGCCATGGCTGCCGTTGCCAGGCCGCGGCGCCATCGACGCCGTAGATCTCCTGGTTGATCCAGCAGCGTTTGCCGTCGATGTACGGGATCGCCGTGCCGCGGGTCGCGGGTACGTTGCCGCAGCCCTGGTTGCTGGGCGTGATGCGGCCGCGGCGGTCGAGGAGGGAGCGGATGGCGATGGTGTGGGCGGCGTCGATGCCGATGGCCCGGGACCAGACCTCCGTGATGGGTTCGGAGCCCGCGGAGACGATGTAGACGTCGAATCCGGCCCGTTGGAGGGTGTGGATGAGGTCGCGCTGCTGGTCGTAGTAGCGGACGTAGGCGGGGACGGTGTGGGTGCCGAGGGTGCGGGTGGCGCCGATGGGGGCCGCCAGGGCTTCGGTGCGGGCCCGGCGGGCGTAGGAGGCGAGTTCGGCGGGGGTGCGGCCGGCGAAGAGCTGAGGGATCCAGGCGTACTGCGGGACGGTGCGGCGGTGGTTCCAGGTGCCGGCGAAGGCGGGGGCGCCGCTCGCGGTGGTGGCGTTCTCGCGGATGTCGAGGATCTCGTCCGTGCAGCGGGGGTTGGTCGAGGTGCGCAGGGGTTCGGGGGTACCGGTGCCGCAGGCCTCGGCCAGGGCGCGGTCGGCGGCGTCCGTGAGCCAGGGGCTGGTGTTCTTCCAGCTTGCGGGGCGCAGGAGTCCGTCGTGCCTGAGGGACCAGGAGAGGGTGGCGTCGGTGACGTCGTTCTTGGTGACGGTGTTGTCCCAGTCGAAGACGGCGACCGGGTGGCCGCCGGCTCCCGAGCAGGTTCCGCGCTCGTCGATCACCTGCTGGAGGCGGGCGCGGTTGTCGCCGTACCAAGTGCCGGTCAGGCGCGGGCAGTTCGGGTGCGGGGAGACGGGGGGTGCGGTGGGCGCGGCCGCCAGGGCGGCGGCCGCGGCCAGGGTCCACGCGAGAAGGTGTCGCATACGCGTGGACCGTACCGTTTCGTCCCTACAGGGGCGTGACGTACGCGCCCGCGATTCCGCCGTCCACCAGGAAGTCGGTGGCGTTGACGAAGGAGGAGTCGTCGCTGGCCAGGAAGGCGACGGCGGCGGCGATCTCCTCGGCCTCGGCGAACCGGCCGACGGGGATGTGGACCAGGCGGCGGGCGGCCCGCTCGGGGTCCTTCGCGAACAGCTCCTGGAGGAGCGGGGTGTTGACCGGGCCCGGGCAGAGGGCGTTCACGCGGATGCCCTCGCGGGCGAACTGCACGCCCAGCTCGCGGGACATGGCGAGCACGCCGCCCTTGGAGGCCGTGTAGGAGATCTGGGAGGTGGCGGCACCCATCCGCGCCACGAAGGACGCCGTGTTGATGATGGAGCCCTTGCCCTGCTGCCGCATGTAGGGGATGGCGGCCTTGCAGCACAGGTAGACAGAGGTGAGGTTGACCTCCTGGACGCGCTTCCAGGCCTCCAGGCCGGTCTCCAGGATGGAGTCGTCGTCGGGCGGGGAGATGCCCGCGTTGTTGAAGGCGATGTCGACGCTGCCGTAGGTGTCGAAGGCCGTCTTGAAGAGGGCCTCGACCTGCTCGGGGTCGGTGACGTCGACCTTCACGAAGGTCCCGCCGACCTCCTCGGCGGCCGCCTTGCCGCGGGCCTCGTCGACGTCGCCGCAGACGACGTGCGCGCCCTCGGAGGCGAGCCGGCGCACGGTGGCGAGGCCGATGCCGCTGCCGGCTCCGGTGATGACGGCGGTACGCCCGACCAGGCGTCGGCAAACAGGGGTGTCGGTCACTGTGCGGGGCCTTCCGTGCTGATGAAGACGTTCTTGGTTTCGGTGAAGGCGGTCAGGGCGTCCGGGCCGAGCTCGCGGCCCAGTCCGGACTGCTTGTAGCCGCCGAAGGGGGTCCAGTAGCGGACGCTGGAGTGGGAGTTGACGGAGAGGTTGCCCGCCTTGACCGCCTGGGAGACGCGCAGGGCGCGGCCCAGGTCGCGGGTCCACAGGGAGCCGGCGAGGCCGTACGGGGTGCCGTTGGCGAGGCGGATCGCGTCGGCCTCGTCGGTGAAGGGCAGCAGGACGGCGACCGGGCCGAAGATCTCCTCGCGTGCCGCCTCGGAGTCGTGCCGCTCGCCGGTGAGGACGGTCGGCGGGAACCAGAAGCCGGGCCCCTCGGGGGCGCTGCCCCGCAGGGCCGGGGCCTCCTCCGGCACCAACGACCGTACCCGCTCCAGCTGTTGACGGCTGATCAGCGGACCCATCTGGGTCTTCTCATCGGCGGGGTCGCCCACCACGACGGACGCCAGCGCGTCGGCGAGCAGTTCGCGGACCTCGTCGTAGACGGACTCCTGGACCAGGATCCGGGTGCGGGCGCAGCAGTCCTGGCCGGAGTTGTCCAGGAAGGAGAAGGGGTCGACGGCGGTCCCCAGGTCGGCGTCGGCGAAGACGATGTTGGGGCTCTTGCCGCCGAGTTCGAGGGTGACCGGCTTGACCAGGCGGGCGCAGCGCTCCATGATCTCGCGGCCGGTGCGGGTGGAACCGGTGAACACGATCTTCGCCACGTCGGGGTGGTCGACGAGGGCACGTCCTGCGATGCGGCCGTGGCCCGGGACGACCTGGAAAAGGTGCTCCGGCAGGCCCGCCTCCAGGGCGAGCTCGGCCAGGCGCAGGGCCGTCAGCGGGGTGGTCTCGGCGGGCTTGAGGACGACCGCGTTGCCCGCGGCGAGGGCCGGGAAGGAGCCCCAGGCGGCGATGGGCATGGGGAAGTTCCACGGGGCGATGACGCCGACCACGCCGAGCGGTTCCTGGAAGGTGACGTCCCAGCCACCGGTCACGGGGATCTGCTTGCCGAGGAGGCGTTCGGCGCCGCCCGCGGAGTACAGCAGGAGGTCGCGGGCGTTGCCGGCCTCCCAGCGGGCGTTGCCGAGGACGTGGCCCGCCTCACGGACCTCCAGCTGGGCCAGCTCCTCGACGTGCGCGTCGACGACGTCGGCGAAGCGGCGCAGCAGCCGGGCCCGGTCTGCGGGTGCGGCGGCCGCCCAGGTCCGCTGGGCGGCCGCCGCGCGGGCGACAGCGCGGTCCACCTCGGCCGCGTCGGCGGCGGGGACGGTGGCGACCACCTCCTCGGTGGCGGGGTTAAGGACGACGAGTTCGTGCTCGGCAGACAACAGGGGCCTCACATGCGTTCGAAGGAGCGGCGCAGCTCCCAGTCGGTCACCGCGGCGTCGAAGGCCTCGAGCTCGACGCGCGCCATGTTGCGGTAGTGCGCGACGACCTCGTCGCCGAAGGCGGCCTTGGCGATCGGGCTGTTCTCCCACAGCTCGGCGGCCTCGCGCAGAGTGGTCGGGACGTGCTCGTACTCGGCGGTGTACGCGTTCCCCGGACAGGGCTCGGGAAGCTCCAGCTTCTGCTCGATGCCGTACAGCCCGGCCGCCACCAGCCCGGCGACGGCGAGGTGCGGGTTGACGTCACCGCCGGGCAGCCGGTTCTCGAACCGCAGGGACCGCCCGTGACCCACGACCCGCAACGCGCAGGTGCGGTTGTCGTGGCCCCAGGCCACGGCGGTCGGCGCGAACGAACCCGGCTGGAACCGCTTGTAGGAGTTGATGTTGGGGGCGTAGAGGAGGGAGAAGTCGCGCAGCGCGGCCAGCTGTCCCGCCAGGAAGTACCGCATGACGTCGGACATGCCGTCCGGACCGGCCATCGCGTTGTTCCCGGCCGCGTCCGCCAGCGAGAGGTGGATGTGGCAGGAGTTGCCCTCCCGCTCGTTGAACTTGGCCATGAAGGTGATCGACACGCCCTCCTGGGCGGCGATCTCCTTGGTGCCGGTCTTGTAGATCGCGTGCTGGTCGCAGGTGACGAGGGCGTCGTCGTAGCGGAAGGCGATCTCGTGCTGGCCGGGGTTGCACTCGCCCTTGGCGGACTCGACGGTGAGGCCGGCGCCCGCCATCTCGTTGCGGATACGGCGCAGCAGGGGCTCGATACGGCCCGTCCCCAGCACCGAGTAGTCGATGTTGTACTGGTTGGCTGGCGTCAGCCCTCTGTAGTTGGCGTCCCAGGCCTGCTCGTAGGTGTCCTTGAAGACGATGAACTCCAGCTCGGTGCCGACCTGGGCGGTGAAACCGTGCTCGGCGAGGCGCTCCAGCTGGCGGCGCAGGATCTGCCGCGGGGCGGCGACCACGGGCGAGCCGTCGTTCCAGGCCAGGTCGGCGATCAGCATGGCGGTGCCGGCGTTCCAGGGCACCCGGCGCAGGGTGCGCAGGTCCGGATGCATGGCGAAGTCGCCGTAGCCGCGCTCCCAGGAGGACATCGCGTATCCGTCGACCGTGTTCATCTCGGTGTCGACGGCGAGGAGGTAGTTGCAGCCCTCGGTGCCGTGGTGGAGGACCTCGTCGAGGAAGAAACGTGCGGCGAACCGCTTGCCCTGGAGCCGACCTTGCATGTCGGGGAAGGCCAGGACGACAGTGTCGATCTCACCGCTCGCGACGAGGGCATGCAGCTCCTCGACGCTGAGCGGGGGTGTGCGGTCTGCCACGGGAGAGCTCCTTCGGCTTCTGCTCGCTTTTTCGACCGGGCCGGAAGCCATAAGGTATTGCGGAGAACCATTGCTTGGGAAGGGGGTGCGGCGGGATGTCGCTGGATCCGGACGGCAGCCTGGAGGACCGGTTGACACCGGTACTGCGGCCGGTGCGGGCGGGCAACGGCTTCGAGGAGGCACTGGAGCAGATCTTGCAGGTCGTACGGCTGGGCCTGGTGCCGGGGGGCGAGCGGCTGCCCGCCGAGCGGGAGCTGGCGGAGCGGCTCGGGATCAGCCGGGTGACGCTGCGCGAGGTGCTGAAGGTGCTGCAGGACCAGGGTCTGGTGGAGTCCCGGCGCGGACGCTACGGCGGCACGTTCGTCCTGCCCCGCGCGGACGCCGGCGGCGAGGACGAGCTGCGGCGCCGCATCACCGAGGTCGACATCGAGGACGTCCTGCGTTTCCGCGAGGTCCTGGAGGTGGGGGCGGCGGGGCTGTGCGCGACGCACGGCCTGGGCAAGGAGCAGGCGGACCGGCTGCGCGAGGCCCTGGCCCGCACGGGCGACGCACCGCTCGCCGACTACCGGCGGCTGGACACGATGCTGCATCTGACCCTGGCGGAGCTGTGCGGATCGCCGACGCTGACCGCGCAGTACGCGGCGGTGCGGGCGACGGTGAACGACCTGCTCGACTGCATCCCCCTCCTGGTCCGCAACCTGGAGCACTCGCAGCGACAGCACGTCGCGCTGGTGGAGGCGGTCCTGGACGGGGACGCGGACGGGGCGCGGGAGATGATGCGGGAGCACTGCGCGGGGACGGCGGCGCTGCTCAGAGGGTTCCTGGCGTGAGGGACGGGGGCGTTGGAGGCCTTGCCTTCGAGGGCACCTCTCGACAAAGGTATGAATACAATCCTTTGCGGGACCGGGAGGACGCATGGCGGAGCCGCTGATCGGCATCAGTACGTATCTGGAGGCCGGGGCGCGCTGGGGCGTGTGGGAGCTGGAGGCCGCGCTGCTGCCGGCCGGCTATCCGCGGCTGGTGCAGCGGGCGGGCGGACTGGCCGCGATGCTGCCGCCGGACGCGCCGGAGCACGCCTCGGCGACCGTCGCACGCCTCGACGGTCTGGTGATCGCGGGCGGCCCGGACGTCGAGCCGGTCCATTACGGCGCGGAGCCCCACCCCCGGACGGGCCCGCCGGCCCGCGCCCGGGACGCCTGGGAACTGGCGCTGATCGACGCGGCTCTGGCCGCCCGGATCCCCCTGCTGGGCATCTGCCGGGGCATGCAGCTCCTGAACGTCGCCCTGGGCGGCACGCTGGTCCAGCACATCGACGGCCACGCCGAGATCGTCGGCGTCTTCGGCCACCACCCGGTCAAGCCGGTGCCCGGCACGCGGTACGCCGCAGCCGTGCCCGAGGAGACGTCCGTACCGACCTATCACCACCAGGCCGTCGACCACCTCGGCACCGGCCTGATCCCCTCGGCCCACGCGGCGGACGGGACGGTGGAGGCGCTGGAACTGCCGTCCGCCGACGGCTGGGTGCTGGGCGTGCAGTGGCATCCGGAGATGGGCGACGACCTGCGGGTGATGCGGGCGCTGGTGGAGGCGGCTTCGGAGTCTTCCGCTACGGGTTCTTCCGCTACGGGTTCTTCGGCTCCGAGGCCTTCAGCCGTCTCCTGAGCCAGGCGAGGGCGGCATCGCCCTGGGCGCGCTGGAAGGCGCGCAGGGTGGGGAGGCCTGGTGGGGCGGGCAGCAGGGAGTGCTCCACGAAGTACCCGGCCAGTGCGGCGAGCGCGGCGGTGACGCCGTCCGGATCCGCGTCCCGGCCCAGCGGATGTGCCGTGAACACCTCCTCCGGGTCCGGACCGCCCTGGGCCCGCACGCACGGCAGCATGACCAGCAGGTCGAACCACGGTGCGGCGCGCACCGCGTGCGGCCAGTCGACGAAGACGACGCGGTCCTCCGCGGTGAGCAGCATGTTGTCGGCGCGCAGGTCGGCGTGGGCGAGGGTGTCGCCGGACGCGGCCTGAGGCCAGTCCGCGGAGATGTCGGCGAGGCGGGACAATTGAGAGAAGGTCCAGGCGTCGAGCCGTCCGCGGACCTCTAGCTCCGGCCGCGCCCGCAGTCGCTGCCAGCCGGAGAAGTCGTCGACGAGCGCCTCGGCCACGGGCGGGGCGTCCACCGGGGACGGGGTGAGGGTACGGCCGAGCTCTCCCACGGCGTCGAGGACGCGCCGCAACTCCCGCTCCCGCCAGGGGACATGGGGCTGGCGGCCGGGGATCTCCTCCAGGACCAGGGCGACCCAGGTGCCGTCGTCGTAGGTGCCGAGGAGACGGGGAGCGGGGGCGGTGGGCGGGAGGGCGGCGGTGTGGCGGGCCTCGGTGCGGTGCAGGGTGGGGCTGTGCGGGTTGGTGTCCGCGCTCACCGCCTTGACGAAGGCTCGGCGGCCGGCGGCGGTTCGGATGCGGGCGGCTGTGCCTGGGGAGAATCCGCCGGGCTGTGTGACGGCGTGGACGACGGGGGTGCCGTCGAGCATGTCTGCGACGGCGTTGCGCACGGTGGGCGGGAGTGCCTCCCAGGGTGTGCGGACGCCTGCGGCGGGCGGGGCGGGGGTGATCATGCGGTTCATGGTGCGGGCCGGCGGCGCCCGCACGCCAGGGGTTTTCGCCCCCGCCGCCCCTTCCCGTCCCGTCCCTGGGGGCTCCGCCCCCAGACCCCCGTTCGGCCTGAACGGCCTCGTCCTCAAACGCCGGACGGGCTGAGTTGGCTGAGCCAAATTCAGCCCCTCCGGCGTTTGAGGAGCGGGGGTCCGGGGGCCGGCCCCCGGGTCGGGACGGGAAGGGGCGGCGGGGGCGAGGAAAAGTCGTCAGCCACGGGTCAGCGACAACAGCTCCCGTGCCGGCCCCACCGGCCGATGCCCCGTCGGCCACACCGCCCGCAGATCCCTGGCCAGCGCGACGCCGTCGACCGGCACCGGCACGAGGCGCCGCATAGCGAGCTCCTCCCGCACCGCCAGTTCGCTCAGCACCGCCGGCCCCGCCCCACTCACCGCCGCAGCCTTCACCGCGGTCGTCGACGACAGTTCGATCAGCGGCCGCGCCAGCCCGCCCAGCGCCGCATCCAGAACCTGCCGGGTCCCTGAACCCTTCTCGCGGAGGATCAGGGGCGTAGCCGCCAGCTCCGAGGCCTCCAGCGGACGACGACGGCGGGCCCACGCATGCCCCGGTGCCGTCACCACGATCAGCCGGTCATGGGCGATCACCGTGGAGTCCAGGCCGGGCGGCACACTCACCCCCTCCACGAAACCCAGGTCCGCCTCACCCGACAGCAACCGCTCCCCCACCGCCGCCGAGTTCCCCGCAAGCAGGGACACCGCCGTGTCGGGCCGCTGGGCGCGCAGCGCCAACAGCCAGCCGGGGAGCAGGTATTCGGCGATGGTCATGCTCGCAGCCACCCGCAGCCGGGAGTCCCGCCGGTCCCGCAGCGCCTGCGCCCCCGCGTCGAAGGCCTCCGCCGCCTCGACGATCCGCCGCGCCCAGTCCGTGACGAGCGCACCGGCGTCCGTGAGGCGGGAGCCACGCGGCGAACGGTCGACGAGGGCCACACCCAACTGCCGCTCCATGGACCGGATCCGGCTGCTCGCCGCCGGCTGGGTGATCCCCACCTCCCGCGCCGCCCCGCCCAGACTGCCGAGCCGCGCCACCGCCAGCAGCAGTTCCAGCGCCCCGAGATCGGGCACTCGATGCGCCAGCGAGACAACGACGGCCGACGGCTCCTCTCTGTTACCCATAACTCCACCTTATGCCCTCATAGAGACATCCTCCCTGGTCGCAGAGCGCCGGCAGCGGGACCCTCGATCCATGATCACCGCAGCCCATCCCCTTCCGCGTGCCACCGCACGCCCCCCGCGCGCCACGGCCGTCCGCCACCTCGGACCCAACTGGTACGCCGCCGTCATGGGCACCGCCATCGTCGCCTCCGCAGGGTCGGCGCTCCCCCTCGGCGTCCCCGGACTGCGCACCGCCTACGCGGCCGTGTGGGCTCTCTCCCTCGTACTCCTCCTCGCTCTCCTCACCGCCCGCGCCCTGCACTGGAGGCACCACCGCGACCAGGCCCGCGCCCACCTCCTGGACCCGGCGACCGCACCGTTCTACGGGTGTCTCGCCATGGCCCTGCTGGCCGTCGGCGGCGGTGCCGTCACCGTCGGCCGGGACTGGATCGGGCTGGGCGACGCGCTCGTGCTCGACGCCGTGCTGTTCACCGCCGGGACGGTCGTGGGGCTCGCGGGCGCCGTGGCCGTCCCGTACCTCATGGCCGTACGACACGAGGTCGAGCCGGGGCAGGCCACGCCCGTGTGGCTGCTGCCCGTCGTCGCGCCCATGGTGTCCGCGGCGCTCGGGCCGCTCCTGGTGCCGCATCTGCCGGCCGGGCAGCCGCGGGAGGCGCTCCTGCTCGCCTGCTTCACCATGTTCGGACTCAGTCTCATCGCCACGCTGCTGATGCTGCCGGTGATCTTCGGGCGGCTGATCACCGGTGGTCCGCTGCCCCTCACCCTGACCCCGACGCTGTTCCTGGTGCTCGGGCCGCTCGGGCAGTCCACCACCGCCGTCGGCAAGTTCGCGGACGTGGCCCCGGGGGCCGTACCGGCGCCGTACAGCGAGGGGTTCGGCATTCTCGCCGTCCTGTACGGCGTGCCGGTCATGGGCTTCGCGCTGCTCTGGCTGGTGTTCGCCACCGCGCATGTGGTGCGGGCGCGGCGGCAGGGCATGGGCTTCGCGATGACGTGGTGGGCGTTCACCTTCCCGGTGGGGACCTGTGTCACCGGCGCCGAGGCACTCGCCCGGCACACCGGGCTCGTCGTATACGACTGGCTCGCGGTCGGGCTGTACGTCCTGCTCCTCGCCGCCTGGGCCACCACCGCCCTGCACACGGCCCGCGGTCTGGTCAGCGGAACACTGCTCGCAGCGCCTCGCCCAGCACCCGCGGCGCCTCGGCCAACGAGGGCCCGTACCACGTCAGATGACGTCCGCTGACCAGGGCGCACCTCAGTCCCGGGAACGCCTCCGGGCCGTCGTCGGCCGTGAAGCGGTACGGCTCGTCCGGCAGTACGACGACGTCCGGGGCGGCCGCCCGCAGTTCGTCGAGCGGGATTCGGGGGTAGCGGTCGGGGTGGGTGGCGTAGAGGTGGTCGACGCCGAGGCGGGACAGCACGTCGCCCGCGAAGGTGTCCCGGCCCAGGACCATCCAGGGGCGGCGCCAGATCGGGACCACGGCCGTCGTACGGTGCTCGGGGCGCGGCAGGCGGGACCAGGTCGTCTCGGCCTCGTCGAGCCAGCGGGGGCGGGACTTCGCCCCACAGGCCTCCAGCACCCGGGCGAGCTCTGCGAACGCCTGCGGTATGTCACATACCACCGTCACCAGGACCTCGACGCCCGCCGCGCGCAGCGCCGCCAGGTCGGGTTCGCGGTTCTCCTCCGCGTTGGCCACCACCAGGTCGGGGGCGAGCGTGAGGATGCGGTCGAGGTTCGGGTTCTTGGTGCCGCCGATGCGGGGGACGTCCAGGTCCGCGGGGTGGGTGCACCAGTCGGTCGCGCCGACGAGGGCGCCGGGGACCGAGACCGCGACCGCCTCGGTGAGCGACGGGACGAGGGAGACGACGCGCACCGGCACTACCGCGACCGGTTCTGGACCGCCTCGACGTGCTCGGCCACCGCGACGACGACCACGCGCGTGTCCGACACGGTCGCCCGCCACCGGTGGCGTACGCCGCCCGTCAGATACAGCGTGTCGCCGCGGCCGAGCCGGTAGGCCCGCCCCTCGGCCTCGATCTCCACCGCGCCGTCGGCGACATACATCAACTGGTCGTTGCGGTACTGGAATTCGCGGCCCGCGTCATGGTCCCCGGTGAACTCCGAGGCGTGCATCTGGTGATGCCCCCGCACCAGGGAACGCACCCGCGGATCCGCCGCCGGCTCGGGCTCGGCGCGCACGACGTCGACGCTGCACGCCGGGTCGGCGGCGGCGAGGAGTTCCACGGCGGTGGTACGCAGGGCGTCGGCGACCTTTTCGAGGGACGTTCTGCTCGGCCGCGCCCGGTCGTTCTCGACCTGGCTCAGGAACGGAACCGACAGGCCGCTGCGCTCGGCCACGACGGCGAGGGTGAGCTGCAGCGCCCGACGGCGTCGCCGCACGGCCGCGCCCACTCGCAGGGGCTGATCCTTGTGGTCGTCTTTGTGGTCGCCCATCGCTCCGGCTCCCTCCTTCGCTCGTGGTCCGTGTGGCGCGGTTCCGTGTGCCGTGCCCCGGCGTCCGGGTGCGGCAGTTCTGATGAGTTCTCTGCACCTTACGCAGGTTTGGCAAACCGTTTCACGCGCCCGTCACATCCCCGTAAACACTGCGTGCGGTCAATTCGCCAACTCTGGCCCGTGGATGAGCTCTCCGGACTCGCCGGGCGCGGATTCCTCCTTCGGGACGAAGATGCTGACCAGCGGGGTCGAACGGGCCTGCGGGCCGGTGAACGGAGCTGGCCGACGGGTCGGCGAAGGCCCGGCTGCCTCCGGGAGGCGGATCGCCACTCGGCCGGCCCTTTCGGAGGCGGGATCACAGGCGTACGTCCGTCGGCTCCCGAAGTCTCCGCGCCGGCGCTGCACCTCGATCAGGACGAGCCTCTCGCCCCTCAGTTCAAGGCACGAACGGTCGCCGATGTTCCCGCCCGTGCCCCATGCCGGCAGGGCGCAGTCAAGCCTATGATCAGGGGTTGCGTGCCAGGCGGTGAAGGAACGCAGCACGGCGCGGAGTTGGCGGCCGGTGTCGCAGTCGGCCCGGTGGTGGCCGGTCGGTTCGACTCTCCCGCCGTGCACCGAGGTGATGTCCGGGGTGCCTTCGGCACAGCGGGAGAGGGCGCGCGGTGCCTCGAATGTGCGGGCGGCATTTCCGCTCAGGAGGGCGGCGAGGCTTGGGGAATGGCGTAGCGCTGTGTGGTTGGCCGGATCCTTTTCGTACGCACGGACGTATCCGCCGACGTTGTCGTCGGCGTGCGTGGGCCGGCCGGTGCCCGCGCCGAAGTCGTGGCGGGCCGCCGACACGGGACCGCGCTCGACGGCCCTGTCAGGACGGCCGCCACGAGGAAGACCCGAGGGGTGGCCTACCCACCCGCCGTCAGGACGTGTGGGTAGGCCACCCCTCATTCCGAGCGTGAGCGGGCTGGGTAGGCCACCCCTCATTCCGAGCGTCAGCGGGCCGGCTCGCGCCTCAGCCCGTTGCGAAGGTCAGGACGCCTTGGCGGACGTGGCAGGTCCGGCGTCACCGTTGAACAGAGGCGTACTGCCGTTGAACTCGATCCCGCGGAAGGTGATCGTGCGGTTCTCCGGGATGGTGTCGGACCAGCTGCAGTAGGTCCAGCCGGCGTCCGATCCCAGGTAGTCGTGGCACTCGTAGTCCCAGACGTCGGTGTTGCCGTCTCCGAAACCCCAGCCGCCGACGGCGTGGTGGCCGTCCGCCTGCTCGTCCCGCACCCAGATGACGTCGCCCGCCTTCTGGAAGCAGACGGTGACCCCCTTGCCCACCGAGCACGGAGCGCCACTCGGCGGGGCGGAGCCGGCCTTGGCCGTCTGCTTGACGGACTCGGTCGCCAGCGCGGGCGCGGCGGCCAGAACGACGGCGGTCGCCACGGCGCCCACCACTGTCAGGATCCTTGTGTACATGATCGTCGGGCTCCTTGGCGGGGTCAGGACGTGGGAGCGATCGTCTGCGGGCTGGCCCCGTTGGGCACGATCCGGTCACCCTTCATCGTCATCGGCCAGATGGTGATGTTCGTGTGCTCGGGGATGACGTCGGCGAGCCCGTCACACACGGTCCACCCGGCGGCCTTGCCCGCGTAGTCGTGGCAGATCCGGTCGTCGCTCGCACTGCCGCCGGTAACCCACCAGTGGACGGACGCGTGATTTCCGTCATCGCGGGTGTCCCGCACCCAGATCTCGTCCCCGTCCTTGACGAAGCAGCCCTCGGCCCAGCCGCCCGTGGCGCACGCCGCCCCGGCCGGAGGCCCACCGGCCACATTCCGCGCCGTATAGCCACCGGCCCCGAATGCCATCCCTGTTGCCAGAACGGTGGCGAAAAAGGCAGAGCCGATTACAGTCGCAGTTCTCTTCAAAACATCCCCCTTCATCGGTCGCGCACGGGGGGAATTTCGGAATTCGAAATCCGATACCCCCGCGCAACAACAACCTCTCACACAGGCCGAAGGTTGATCAACCCCTGAAGGGGGCAGACAGAGAGAAAAACCGACGGTAATGGATCAGACCTCAGGAGACCGGAGCAAGCTTCTCCTCAAGCCCTGTCCGGGCGTCAAGCCACTTCCTCGCGGACGCCTTCTCATTACCGGCTCCCCCCCTTTTGTATCGCCACCTCGAGGGATGCGAGCTGCTGCTCGGTCAGCTTGAAATCCTTCAGCCATCCGGAGAATTCGGGAAATTCCTTGCTGAAGCCTTTGTGCGCGACGGTGTGGATCTGTTCGCCCTTGCCCCAGGCACCCATCGGATCCTTGAGCTTCTTCAGGTCGTACTTCCCGTACGCCCAGTGCGGCGACCACAACGTCACCACCACCGGCTCCCGCTTCCCGATCGACCGGTCCAGCTCCGCCAGCATCGACGACGTACTCGACGACACCACCTTGTACTCACCCTCCAGCCCATAGGCCTTCAGGACCTTCTTGTTCAGCGTCCCCATCATCCCGGCACTGGCCTCAATACCGATGATCTTGCCGCCGAACTCCTTCCCCCGGCCCTTCAGATCCGCCAGCGAATCGACACCCTTCACATACGACGGAACCGTCAGCTCCAGCGACGTAGGCCCATACCACGAACCCAGATCCTCGAGCTGCCCTTTGTAGCGGTCCACGTATTCCTTGTGCGTGGTCGGCAGCCAGCCGTCCAGTTGGACATCCATCTGTCCTTGGGCGAGTGAGGTGTACAGCGGGCCGGGATCGAGTTGCTGGACCTTGGGCTTGTAACCTCGGTCCTCCAGCACGTTCTGCCAAAGGTAGGTGGCGGCAATTGCCTCGTCCCACGGAAAATAGCCCATGTCGACTTCTTTGCCCGCATCCCTGCCCTGCGCTTTCGCGCCCCCGGCGACCGGGACGAGTTCGTCCACCAGCCCGGCGTTTTTCTTGAGCCAGGCACGCACGCCGTCCTGCTCATGGCCCTCGCCCGCTGCACGGATGTCGTTCTCCAGACTGGTCAACTGCGGCTCGGTGAGCCTGAAGTCCTTCAGCCACTTCGCGACGACCGGGTCCTTCTCGGCGAAGCCTTTGTGCGCGACGGTGTGGATCTGTTCGCCCTTGCCCCAGGCACCCATCGGATCCTTGAGCTTCTTCAGGTCGTACTTCCCGTACGCCCAGTGCGGCGACCACAACGTCACCACCACCGGCTCCCGCTTCCCGATCGACCGGTCCAGCTCCGCCAGCATCGACGACGTACTCGACGACACCACCTTGTACTCACCCTCCAGCCCATAGGCCTTCAGGACCTTCTTGTTCAGCGTCCCCATCATCCCGGCACTGGCCTCAATACCGATGATCTTGCCGCCGAACTCCTTCCCCCGGCCCTTCAGATCCGCCAGCGAATCGACACCCTTCACATACGACGGAACCGTCAGCTCCAGCGACGTAGGCCCATACCACGAACCCAGATCCTCGAGCTGGGAGCTGTACTTGTCCCAGTACGCCTTGTGCGTCGTCGGCAGCCAGGCATCGGTCTGGAAGTCGATGTCCCCCCGCGCCACACCGGAGTACAGCGGTCCCGGGTCGAGCTGCTTGACGTTCGTCTCGTAGCCGCGCTCCTCCAGGAGCTCCTTCCACAGATACGTGGTGGCGGTTCCCTCATCCCAGGGGATGTAGCCGAGGTTGATCTGCTTGCCCTGACCCACGTTCGCGCCGGGCGCGGCGGCGGGTTCCTCGGAGCGGCCGGAGCCGACCAGGTTCATGCCGCCCGCGACAAGAGCGAGAACCACGACACCGACGACCGCGACCGCGGCGTTCGGCTTGTAGCGCGCAAGCCTCCGACGCCCGGCCGCAACGGCGGCCGCCTTGGCCGCCGCCCGGCGGCCGAGCGGCGACACCCGCTCACCCAGCGCACCGGTCATGCGATCCAGGTACATGGCCAGGATGACCACCGCCACACCGCTCTCGGCGGCCAGCCCGACCTTGAGCTGGGTGATCGCGGAGTAGACCTGCTCGCCGAGGCCGCCGGCACCGGCCATGCCCCCGATGACCACCATCGACAGGGCCAGCATGATGACCTGGTTGACGCCGGCCATGATCGTCGGCAGAGCGAGCGGCAGCTGTACCCGGGCCAGGGTGGAGCGCGGGCTGGTGCCGAACGCCTCGGCAGCCTCGATCAGTTCGCCGTCCACCTGCCGGATGCCCAGCTCGGTCATGCGGACACCCGGCGGCATGGCGAAGATGATCGTCGCGAGCAGGCCCGGGGTGGTGCCGACGCCGAAGAACATGACGCCGGGGATGAGGTAGATGAAGGCCGGCATCGTCTGCATGACGTCGAGCACCGGCCGCAGCTGCGCACTGACCCGGTTGCTGTGGGCCGCCCAGATACCCAGGGGCACCGCGAGAACAATGGTGATGAACGCGGCGACGAGGACCAGCGACAGCGTGTCCATCGCGTCGCCCCACAGCCCGAGGGAATCGATCAGGGCCAGGCCGACGAAGGCCAGGACGCCGGGCAGCAGGCCACGCAGCCAGCACGCGATCACCGCGAAGATGCCGGCCATCAGCAGTGGCGCCCCGCCGCCGAGGACGGCGTCGACGCCCTCGTACATCGCGCCGAGCACAGCCTTGACGATGTCGAACACCCAGGTCAGGTGGGACTGCAGCCAGTTCACCAAATCCTCGACCCAGTCGCCGAAGTGGACCCTAGGCACGGGCGATCACCTTCTTCCCGCCGTCGCGCGGGTTGTCGCACGGCGCGGGCTCCCCGGTCTCCTCGCCGAGGAAACCGACCAGCCGCTGCCTCGGTACCACGCCGATGAGGCGGTTGCCGTCGTCGACCACCGCGACCGGGTGGGACAGCCGGGCGCTGATCGCGCACAGTTCCGCGAACGAGGTGTCCGCGGTGGCGGTCTCGCAGCCGCAGCCGGGGGCGTCGCCCGTGACCGACGCGTCCATGACCGCGCCCGTGGTGAGGACGCGGGAGCGGTCGACGTCCTGGATGAAGGAGGCGACGTAGTCGTTCGCGGGCCGCAGCAGGATGTCCTCGGCCGTGCCGGTCTGGACGATGCGGCCGTCGCGCATGACGGCGATGCGGTCGCCCAGGCGCATGGCCTCGTTGAGGTCGTGGGTGATGAAGACGATGGTCTTCTTCAGGCTCCGCTGGAGTTCGAGCAGCTGGTCCTGCATGTCGCGGCGGATCAGCGGGTCCAGGGCGCTGAACGACTCGTCCATCAGGAGCAGGTCGGCGTCGGTGGCGAGAGCGCGGGCGAGGCCGACGCGCTGCTGCATGCCGCCGGAGAGCTCGTCGGGCCAGGACTTCTCCCAGCCTGCGAGGCCGCACAGGGCCAGCGCCTCGCCGGCGCGCTGCTCGCGCTCGGCGCGGGGCACGCCCTGCACGGCCAGGCCGTAGGCGGCGTTCTCCAGGACGCTGCGGTGCGGGAACAGCGCGAAGTGCTGGAAGACCATGCTGATCTTCGTTGCCCGGACCGCGCGCAGCTCCCGGTCGCCGAGCGCGGTCAGATCCTGGCCGTCGAAGCGGACCTGTCCGGCGGTCGGCTCCAGCAGGCCGTTGAGCATGCGCAGCAGCGTGGACTTGCCGGATCCGGACAGACCCATGACGACGAAGATCTGGCCGGGTTCCACGGTGAAGGAGGCGTCGATCACAGCGGCTGTGGTGCCGTCGGCACGCAGCGCCTCGCGGTCGGCGCCCTGCCTCAGCCGCTCGACCGCGTCGTCCGGTCGTCTGCCGAACACCTTGTAGAGCTGTGCGGCCTCAAGTCTGGCTGACACGCGTGCCTCTCGTCGTGTGGGGGTGAGGGAACGAGGCCGCGCCTGCCCTCGGCCGACCAGCGCAAACGCGGGAGTGGTTCAGTTCACAACCAGTGCGTAGGATCGCCGCCGGTGCTTCACATCGGTGGGGGGGGACGACTGTGGAACGACCGGACGACGGACGCGCGTCGGTGCTGCGCTTCGCGACGGAGCTGGTGGCCTGGATCGCGACGCCCTGGGCGCTGTGGTCGTACTCCTGGCCGCTCGCCGTGCTCGCGGTGCTGGTGCTGATCGGTCTGCCGACCGTCTTCTCCACTCCGGGTGACAAGGCGAACGTGATCGTGCCGGTTCCGGGCCCGGTCACGATCCTGCTCGTGCTGCTCCAGCTCGCCGCGGCCCTGGTGTCGGCGTGGTGGGTCTGGCCCGTGTGGGCGGCCGTCCCGGTCTCCCTGCTGGCGGCCGCTGCCCTCGTCACGGAACGCTCGCGCTGGCGCTGGCTGCTCGCCGGGGGGTGACTGTCAGTGCCGTACGGCATGATGCGAGGCGTGACCGGACGACTGATGCTCCTCGACACCGCCTCGCTCTATTTCCGCGCCTACTTCGGCGTGCCGGAGTCCGTGAAGGCCCCGGACGGCACCCCGGTGAACGCCGTGCGCGGGCTCCTCGAATTCATCGACCGCCTGGTCAAGGACCACCGCCCCGAACACCTGGTGGCGTGCATGGACGCCGACTGGCGCCCTCAGTGGCGGGTCGACCTGATCCCCTCCTACAAGGCGCACCGCGTCGCAGAGGAGCACGAGGTGGGCCCGGACGAGGAGGAGGTGCCGGACACGCTCTCCCCGCAGGTGCCCGTCATCGAGGCCGTCCTCGACGCCCTCGGCATCGCGCGCGTGGGCGTCGAGCCGTACGAGGCGGACGACGTGATCGGCACGTTCACCGCGCGGGCGAAGGGCCCGGTCGACATCGTCACCGGGGACCGCGACCTGTACCAGCTGGTGGACGACGCGCGCGGGGTGCGCGTGCTCTACCCGCTCAAGGGCGTCGGCACGCTGCAGCTCACCGACGAGGCATGGCTGCGCGAGAAGTATGGGGTGGACGGCGCGGGGTACGCGGATCTGGCGCTGCTGCGCGGCGACCCGAGCGACGGCCTGCCCGGCGTGCCGGGCATCGGTGAGAAGACGGCCGCCAAGCTGCTCGCCGAGTTCGGGGACCTAGCCGGGATCATGGCCGCGGTCGAGGACCCGAAGGCGAAGCTCACACCGTCGCAGCGCAAGCGGCTCGACGAGGCGCGGCCGTACGTCGCCGTGGCCCCGAAGGTCGTCAAGGTCGCCGACGACGTCCCGCTGCCGGACGTGGACACGGCCCTGCCGCACGCCCCGCGCGACTCGGCGGCGCTGGACGAGCTGGCGGTCCGCTGGGGACTGGGCGGCTCACTGCAGCGTCTGCTGACGACACTCGGGATGTGACGATTCCGGCGACGCGCACTCGTCAGGTCTTTATGGGAGAGGTGTTGACCGGGAGAAGATGCTAACTTAGGTAAACCTAAGCTTGGGAACAGGGAGGCCGCCATGGCAGAACGCCCGGCACGGAAGCCGCGGAAGGCCCAGTCCGCGCAGGTCGTCCGCACGGAACGGCTGACTCCGCACATGCAGCGCGTGGTCCTCGGTGGCGAGGGTCTGGCCGAGTTCGCGGCGGACACCTGCACCGACCACTACGTGAAACTGCTGTTCCCGCCGACCGAGGGCGTTGCCTACCCCGAGCCCTTCGACCTGGAGCGCATCCGCGAGGAACTCCCGCGCGAACAGTGGCCGGTGACCCGGACGTACACCGTGCGGGCCTGGGACCCGGTCCACCGTGAGATGGCGCTGGACTTCGTGATCCATGGCGACGAGGGCCTGGCCGGCCCCTGGGCGGCGCGTGTCCAGCCGGGCGAGACCGTGCACTTCATGGGCCCAGGCGGTGCCTACGCCCCGGACGTCAGCGCCGACTGGCATCTGCTCGTCGGCGACGAGAGCGCCCTGCCCGCGATCGCCCGCTCCCTGGAGTCGCTGCCCGCCGGCGCCACGGCGCACGCCTTCGTGGAGGTCTCCGGCCCCGAGGAGGAGCAGAAGATCGAGTCCGACGTGGAGGTCGTCTGGCTGCACCGCGGGGGCCGGCCCGTCGGCGAGGCGCTGATCGAGGCCGTACGGTCGCTGCAGTTCCCGGAGGGCCGGATGCATGCGTTCGTGCACGGAGAGGCGCACTTCGTGAAGGAGCTGCGTCAGCTGCTGCGTTGCGACCTGGCGATCCCGCGCGAGGACCTGTCGATCTCCGGCTACTGGCGGCTCGGTCACAACGAGGACGGCTGGCAGGCCTCCAAGCGGGAGTGGAACGCGCGCATCGAGGCGGAGCAGGAGAGCGCGGCGCCCGCCGCGTGAGACGTCCGAAGGGGCGGCACCTCGCCGAGGTGCCGCCCCTTCGCCGTTGCCGTCGCGGCGACGGATGTGCTCACACCGACCGCTGGTACGACCGGAACGTCCGGATCGACAGCCACACCGCCGCCACCGCTAGGGCCAGCAGCGCCCCGCCGCGGCTGAGCACGTCACCCCAGTCGGGGTGCTCGGACAGTGCCGAACGACCTGCGACCATCGCCCAGTTGAGCGGGTTGAAGTCGGCGATGTGCCGCATCCAGGACGGCATCTGGGAAGGCGCCATGAAGGCACTCGAGAGGAACGTCAGCGGCAGCAGCAGGAAGGTGTTGATGCCGATGATCGACTCCCGCTCCTGCACCAGCATGCCCAGAGCGTTGGACAGCGCCCCGAAGACGGTGCCGAGCAGCACGGAGGCGAGGACCAGGATGGCGATGCCGCCGATGCCGCCCGGGTAGTCGGCGCCGCCCGCCAGTGCGAGCAGCACGATGACGACCGACTGGAACGCGGTGATCAGGCCGTTGTTGACGACGTTCCCGTTCATCAGCGCGGCCCGGCTGACCGGAGTGGTCAGGAAGCGGTTGAGGGTGCCCCGCTGGATCTCCTCCAGAGTGCCCATCCCGGCCCACATGTTGGAGCTGAGGGCGCTCATCACGACCACGCCCGGCACGAGGTAGTCGAGGTACGTCGTCGTCCCGAAGCCGCCCAGCTCGACGACCTTCTTGAAGAGGTTGCCGAACAGGAACAGCCAGATCACCGGCTGGATCAGCGTGATGACCGCGTACGCGGGCTGCCGGGTGAACACCATGAGCTGACGCTGTGTCATGTACCAGGTCTGGGAGACGGCCGTGCTCATCGCGCACCTCCGGCGAGGACGGGGTTGTCGGTGGCTTCGGCGTCGGCCTCGGAGTAACGGCGGCCGGCGTAACGGAGGTAGACGTCGTCGAGGGAGGGCCGGGCGACGGTCGCGGCGGCGACCCTGACCCCCGCTCGCTCCAGCGCCCCGAGCAGTGCGGGTACGGCGGCCGCCCCGTCGTCGGCGCGGACGCTGACGCGGCGTCCGTCGATCAGTACCTCGTGCATGCCGGGCAGACCGCCGAGGGCGCCTTTGAGGAGCGTACGGCCGGCCTCGCCGACTGGCTCCCGCAGCTCCAAGTGCACGGCGTCGCCGCGGAGTTCGCCCTTGAGGGAGTCCGGGGTGCCCTCGACGACGACCCGGCCGCGGTCGACGATGGCGATGCGCTCGGCGAGCCGGTCGGCCTCCTCCAGGTAGTGCGTTGTCAGCAGGATCGTCAGACCCTCCTCCCCCGCCAGCCGGTCGATCTCGTCCCACATCGCCGTGCGGGCCTCCGGATCCAGGCCGGTGGTGGGTTCGTCGAGGAAGAGCACCTCGGGCCGGTGCACCAGGCCGAGGGCGACGTCGAGCCGGCGGCGCATACCGCCGGAGTAGCCCTTGACCGGACGCTTCGCGGCGTCGGCGAGACTGAAGCGGTCGAGCAGTTCGTCCACCCGCCTGGCGAGGGCGGCGCCCTTCAACCCGTAAAGCCTGCCCTGCAGTTGGAGGTTCTCACGGCCGGTGGCGACCGGATCGGCGCCGGAGCTCTGGGCGACCACGCCGATCGCGCGGCGCACCCGGTCCGGGTGGCGCAGCACATCGTGCCCGGCGACGGTGGCGGTGCCCGAGTCGGGCTTCGCGAGGGTGGTGAGGATCTTGACGGTGGTGGACTTGCCGGCGCCGTTGGGTCCGAGGAGTCCGAAGACGGTGCCCGGTTCGACGGTGACGTCCATGCCGGACAGGGCGGTGACCTCACGGGCGTAGGTCTTGATCAACTGGCGCGCCTCCACTGCGGGCGCACGGGTAGCACTCACGGCTGCTCTCCTGAATGAGCGGATGACAAACAAGCGGATGACAACTGATCCGTCCGCATGAAGAGCGCCGGGCTATCCTGGGTGTGCCGCACCTCGATCGCCTGGAGCCGCTTCACGGCGGATTCAGTTCGGGGTTCGAGACCCCGGCCCAGCTGCTGCAACAGCCCGGCCGGGGTCTGTTTCGTCAGGTGAACTCCGGTGACAGCTCCCCCGTTTCGTGGAAGTGGCGCCACCCGTCGACGCCCGGCAGTGAGCCCTTCTCGATCTCCTCCAGGAAACCGCGGACCCATTCCGCCTGCGCCTCGACCATGTGCAACTGGTACTCGACCTCGACGAGGAAGAGCCGCGGGAGCGTCTCGCACAGCTTCTCCAGCGCCGCGCGGCCGCTCGCCACCTCCACCTCCAGGTTCTGCAGCCGCTCTTCGAGCAGCCGCACCACGTCGTCGGGGGGCAGAGCCCCGAGCAGTGACAGCGCGGTCTCGAAGATCGGGTACTCCTTGGCCGGGACGGCCAGCAGATCGGACAGCCAGTCGGCCATCTCCTCCCGCCCCGCCTCGGTGAGCCCGTAGACCGTGCGCTCGGGCCGGTTTCCCTGCCGCTCGACGTCCGCGACCTCGACGAAGCCGTGCTTCTGGAGGTTCTGCACGACCGTGTAGAGCGAGCCGTACTTGATCTTCGTGCTGACGTCCTTGCCACGTTGGCGCAGGGTCTGGGCGATCTCGTACGGATGCATCGGCTTCTGCCAGAGCGTGACCATCACGGCGAGCGCCAGCGGGTTGCTGAGCTTGCGACGCTTCATCGCCACGACCGATCACCTCGCTTACGAATATCCGTGACCGAACATATCGCGACTCTCGGACAGACGTCAATACACACGATGTATCGCGTTTCGATGCGCACAGCAAGGGCGTGAGGACTTGGGCCCGTCGCGGACATGACCGCGTGACACGCACGAAACAGCCCGTCCCTAATTTCTGTCGCCTGACAGGAACCCGCACCACTCTCCGCTCCCCGCGCCGAAGGCAGGTGCCGCCGTGACGACAACCACCCCCTCCGACGTACGCCCCGACCCGCCGCACCCGCCCGACGACGGCTCGCTCGCAGAGTTCGGCTACCGCCAGGAACTGCACCGCAGCCTGGGCAGGTACGCCTCCTTCGCGGCCGGATTCTCCTTCATCTCCGTCCTGACCACCGTCTTCCAGTTCTTCGCCTTCGGGTACGCGTTCGGCGGCCCCGTCTTCTTCTGGGCCTGGCCGGTGGTGCTGGTCGGGCAGCTGCTGGTGGCCGCCTGCTTCGCGGAGCTGGCCGCCCGCTACCCGATCTCCGGCGCGATCTACCAGTGGTCCTCGCGCCTGTCCAACCTCACCTTCGGCTGGTTCGCCGGCTGGATCATGGTGATCGGGCAGATCGTGGTGGTCGCGGCGGCGGCGCTGGCCCTGCAGATGGTGCTCCCGGCGATCTGGTCGGGCTTCCAGCTGGTGGGCACCGACCCTGCGGTGACGTCTCAGGACGGCGCGGCGAACGCGGCGGTCCTCGGAGTGCTCCTGCTGGTGCTGACCACGCTCGTGAACATCGTGGACAACCGGGTGATGTCCCTGATCAACCGGGTCGGCGTGACAGCCGAGATCATCGGCGCGGTCCTCATCGTCGTGCTGCTGCTCACCCACTCGGAGCGCTCCCCCGGTATCACCTTCCACACCACGGGCGCGGCAAGTTCCGGCCTGTTCGGGGCACTTGCCGTGGGTTCCTTCACGGCGGCGTACGTGATGATCGGCTTCGACAGCGCGGGCGAGATGAGCGAGGAGACACATCACCCCCGGCGTACGGCGCCCCGCACGATCCTCACGGCACTCGGCGCCGCGGGCCTGCTCGGCGGCCTGGTCATCCTCGGCGGTCTGCTCGCCGCGCCCAGCCTGACCGACGGCCACCTGGGAGTCGACGGACTGAGCTACGTCCTCACCAGCAGCCTCGGCGACGGCGTCGGCAAGGTGCTGCTGGCCGACGTGGTGGTGGCGATCGCGGTGGCCACGCTCGCCATCCAGACCGCTGCCTGCCGGATGCTGTTCTCCATGGCCCGCGACGGCCAGCTCCCCTTCTCCCGCCGTCTCGCCCGCGTCAACCCGAGCACGGGCATGCCGAACGCCCCCGCCCTCGTCGTCGGTGTCCTCGCCGCGGCCCTGCTCCTGCTCAACTTCGTCTCCCCGGACGCCTTCCTGGCCATCGGCACCACCTGCATCGTGATGCTGTACCTCGCGTACGCGATGGTGACGGGCCCGCTTCTGATCCGCCGCCTGCGCGGCGAGTTCACCGTCGAAGGCACCGACGAGACGGGCGGCCGACTCTTCTCCCTCGGCCGCTGGGGCATCCCGGTCAACGCCCTCGCCCTCCTCTACGGCCTCCTCATGACGGTCAACCTGGCCTGGCCGAGGGCAGCGGTGTACGACCCGGCGGGCGGGCACTGGTACTTCCAGTGGTTCACGGTGCTGTTCCTCGCGGTGACCGTGGCGGCGGGCGCGGTGTACCGGGCGTACCGGCGGCGGACGGGGCCCCGGAGTGCCGTACGGGATGCGAGTGTTCAGGAGGCCGCCGCTTAGAGCGGGCACCCAGCACGCGCGCGTACGGTCAGTCGCCCTGCACGCGCGCGTGCAGGTGCATGTCGTGCCAGCCGTCCTGGTGCCAGCCTGCACTGCGCTTGGTGCCCTCCAGGGCGAAGCCGGCCTTGGCGGCCACCCGGCAGGACGCCCCGTTCGCCGTGGCATGCGTCAGCTCCAGGCGATGGAGGCCGATCTCGTCCAGGGCCCAGCGGGTAAGAGTGCTCGTGGCACGGGCGGCGACGCCACGGCCACGAGCCGCCGCCGCGGTCCAGTAGGCGACCGCGGCCAGACCCTCGTCCAGCCGGATGTCGCGCAGCGCCACGCGCCCCAGCAAGCCGTCGGTGTCAGCGTCGGTGACGGCCCACTGGGCATCCCGCTCACCGCCCCAGCTGTTCTGCCACTCCACGATCCAGCCGGCGACCTCCTGCACGGAGTCGGCGGACCTGACGTGCCACTGGTGCATCAGCGGATCCTGGAAGGCCGCATGGACGGCAGGCGCGTCCGCCGCCCGCCACGGACGCAGGAGTAGACCGTCACCGGTCGACAACACTGGCTGAGGGGCGTCGGCGAAGCTTCCGGCGGGCACGACGGGGGCGGCGGTGAAAGGCATGATCCGCATCCTGCCAACGGGCAGCGAGGAGCCCAACGGATTTTCCGACGGCTACCGGCCCACGGCTCCTCTCTCCAGACACTCCACCCGGACAAGGACCTTGTCGGGGTTCAGGGTCATCCGGGGTTCGACGCGCGGCAGTTGAAGGTCGCTCTGCGAGAGCCGCCAGCGGGCCACGATCGTGGACAGCGCCAATGTCGCCATGGTCATCGCATAGTTGTCGCCGATGCACTTGCGCGCGCCTCCCCCGAACGGAACGAAGGCACCGCGCACATGCTGCTGCTCCGGAAGCCACCGGTCGGGATCGAAGCTGCTGGGGTGCGGATTGAACCGGGCGTCGTGGTGCATGAGATACGCGCTGTAGACGAGCGTGGTTCCGGGGGGAATCACGGCATCCCCCAGCCGGGCTTCGGTGGTGGTCATCCGGGTGAAGATCCATCCGGGCGGGTAGAGACGCAATGTCTCCGTGATGACCCGGCGTGCCAGGTCGAGCCGGGGGAGATCGTCCCAGGTGGCCGTTCGGGTGCCGAGGACTTCATCGGTCTCGGCGCGCAAACGCTCCTGGAGATCGGGGTGTTGGCACAGGAGATGGGCAGCCCAGGTGAGGGCCACCGCAGTGGTGTCGATACCGGCGACGAGCAGGGTCATGATCTGAGCATGGATCTCGGCGTCGCCCAGGGCCCGTCCCTCGTCGTCACGGGTCTCGAGAAGCATCGACAGCACATCGCCGTGGGATTTCTCGTCCTGCCGGTACAGACCGATCGTCTTGCTCACTTCGGCCCACGCCCGGTCGCGAGCACGCTCGTAGCGCACGTTCGAGCGGAGGGGCAGGCGGCGCAGCAGAGGCGGGAGGACGGCCTGCTGGTAGATGCCCCGGAAGATGTCCGGAAGGCATTCCGTGACGGTCTCCACGGCGGGCCCGGCAGCGTCGGCCGTGAACAATGTCCGAGCAATTGTGCCGCTCGCGAGAGAGTACATCTCCGCGCCCGCGTCGATGGCCCGTCCATCGCTCCAGCCGACCGTGAGCGCGTCTATCTGCTCGGTCATGATGGCGGCATATTTCTGCAGGCTGGAACGAGAGAAGGCCGGCTGCAACGTGCGTCGCTGTCGCCGGTGCGCGCTGTGCGGGCACGAGGCTATGCCGTCCCCGAGCGCGTTTCCGACCCGCTCGATGATGGGTCCGCCCTTGTCGTACACCCGGTCGTTCAGGAGCACTTCCTGGACGAGCTCGGGCCGGCAGACGACGACCGCCTTTTGCGGACCTAACCGTATCTCCACCAGGTCACCGTAGGAGGAGAGGTTTTTCAGGAATTGCAGCGGGTCCCGGAGCAGGGGAACCAGATGCCCGACGAGTGGCAGTGCCCCTGGAGCAGGGGTGATGCCTTCATGGTTCGTTGCCATGACATACCAGCCTTCCTGGGCCGATCCAGATATCTCTCACCGAACGACCGCGACTACGCCGGGATGTACAGCCCTGGGCTCGGGAGCAGCACCTGAAGGTAGGCGTGCTGTTGATCCGACTCGTCCGAGGCGCCGGGAATGGTGTAGCGACTGGTGTTCCCGTACCACTGCAGGCATCCGTTGGTCCACTGCCGCATTCCGGCAGTGACCTTCAGAATCGCTTCACGGGTGGCGGGCGGCACGCCACGACTCGCCAGGAAGGGCGAGAGCTGTTCTTCGGCGGCCAGGAAGTCGGCCACCCGCGCCTCGACCTTGGCAACGGCCCGGTCGATGGCTTCCTGCAACGAGATTCCGGCGGCGTGCTGCATCACTATGACAACGTTGTGGAAGTCTCCACGCGCGTTGTCCAGGTGAACTGAATGCAGGTCGTTCTGCCAGGCGACCACATCGCTCGCGGCTTCGATCATCCTCCTGAACAGACCTGTCCCGTATATACTTTCGGGAACCTCTGTGTCCTGACTGAGTTCCACCAGATCGAACCCGAACTCCATGCCTACGGACAACCGCCTGGTCTGGGTGAAACTCTCGATGCCGGGAGGCGTGCCGCGGAACCGGTTCTCTGATTCCTCGGCGAATCCCTGGAAGAACAGATCAAGATGCCGGTTGAGCCGTCCATGAAGCGTCGGCGAAAGCCTTTCGCCGGTACGCACGGCCAAATCCGAGAGGGCCCTGGTGAGGGGCGTGCGCTCTCGCGCAGGGGCAGGGTCTTCTCCCGTATTGATGATGTCCATCAGGCGCTGCTGAACCGGAGCCCATGCTTCCGGTGCGTCATAGACCTTCAACGTGTGCAGGTCGTCCAGGATGAAGGTGAAGAAAAGCCATTCCGCACAGAGACAGAGATCACTGAACGATGCCTCTGGATAGGTCCAGGCGACGAAGCGCCCGTAGCCTGCCCGCATCCGCTCCTGGCCGCCTCCCGTCTCTGCGAGTCCAAGGCTCTCCCCGAGTGAGCGGACGTACTCCTCGATCCTCTGCAGGTGTGGACTGACAGCCGGCGGGGTGGGCTCCGCAAACGTCGGGATCATGGCGAGCACGAGGACCTCCATGTCTGGGCGTGTGATGGCGCGAACAGGACGCTCTGCCTTCGGCGGTACGCCCTTCAATCACATCGCAGTTCGGTTCACATCGGAAGTGGGCGTCCCTGATCCAGCCGCGAACGAACCGAACACACAACTGAACGTTCGACGATCGAAACTGACGTTTCCCCATCTCAAGCTGGGTGCTTGAGCAACAGCCCTCCAACGGCCGGACCAGCCAGAGCCAGCTCACCGAGGGGGCGAGCAAGGTGACGCCTCTCAGTAGACGTAGGCCAGCCAACGGGAACAAGTGATCACAGGGGGGCGCACTGGGGCGCAAAAGTGGTCACGTAAGCGCATTGGATGGGCGATAGTGCACAGGCACTGGTGAACGCGCTCGTGCGCCGGAGCCTGGCATCGCAATCCGGCGCGCAGGAGAGCGCCCGGCGGCTTTGCGACTGCACCTCGCCCCGCTGTCGGCGCCGTCTCGTACGCTTGATCGCGATGAGACGCCGTACCCCGCCCCCGCCTTCTCCCCTGCCGCAGCGCGACGGGGTGGACCCCGTGCGCGTGCGGTTGCCGCCCGGGGACGAGTGGGCGACCGTACGGGATCATCTCGTGGCGCGGCTCGCGGCCGGGGCCGGGGTGATCGACGCGATGCTGGATGCGGGGCGGATCGTGGACGCCTCCGGGCATCCCGTGTCGCGGGCCTCGGCGTATGTGCCGGGGATGTTCGTGTGGTTCCACCGGGATCTGCCCGATGAGGAGCGGGTGCCGTTCACCCTTGACGTCGTGTACCGGGACGAGCACGTGGTCGTGGCGGACAAGCCGCACTTCCTGGCCACGACCCCGCGCGGCAGCCATGTCGCCGAGACGGCCCTGGCACGGCTGCGACGGCAGTTGGGCATCCCGGCGCTGGGCGCGGCGCACCGGCTGGACCGGCTGACGGCCGGGCTGGTGCTGTTCACCGTGCGGTCCGAGGAGCGCGGCGCCTACCAGTCACTCTTCCGCGACAGGCGGGTCGCGAAGGAGTACGAGGCGGTGGCCCCGTACGACGCCTCGCTGGACCTCCCGCGCACCGTGCGCAGCCGGATCGTCAAGGAGCGCGGGGTTCTCGCGGCCCGCGAGGTCGACGGTGAGCCCAATGCCATCAGCCACGTCGAGCTGATCGAGCACCGGGCCGACGGGCTGGGGCGGTACCGGCTGGTTCCGAGCACCGGGCAGACCCATCAGCTGCGCGTCCATATGAGCGCGCTCGGCGTGCCCGTCCTCGGCGATCCGCTCTACCCCGTGGTGACCGATCCCGTGCCGGCCGGCGACTTCCGGCGCCCGCTCCAACTGCTGGCGCGGGCGCTGGAGTTCACCGATCCGGTCACGGGGGTGGAGCACCGGTTCCGCAGTGCGCGAACCCTCGGTGCCTGGAGCTCCTACGGCGACTGGGCCGGTCAGTAGCCGCGCCACCAGCGCAGGAAGCGGCGCCAGGCGCCCTTCGGGCGGGCCGGTTCCTCAGGCGCGGGAGCCGCCGCCTCCGGCGGAGCGACCGGCTGGGGCTCCGGGGCAGCGGTGGCCGGCTCGGGCTGCTTGGTGCCGATCTCCCAGTCCGTGCGCTGCGACGGGACGGAGGCGAGACCGGGCAACGCCTTGATGTCCTGCTTGCCCTTCGGCTCGAAGTGGACCGGCAGCTCCACCAGGTGGCGGTTCGAGATGGACGCCCGCCAGCGCAGCTCGTTCTCCTCACAGGCGAGTTGCACGTCCGGAAGGCGGCTGAGCAGCGCGTCGACACCGACGTCGGCGATGGCACGGCCGATGTCCTGGCCGGGGCATTCGTGAGGACCACCGCTGAAGGCGAGGTGGGACCGGTTGCCCATCATGTGGGCCGACGGGTCGGGGCGTACCCGGGGGTCGACGTTGCCCGGCGCGATGCCCAGGAGCAGGCCGTCGCCCTTGCGGATGCGCTGACCGCCCAGCTCGGTGTCCTGCTTTGCGAAGTAGCCCAGGATGGTGCTGAACGGCGGCTCGTCCCACAGGGACTGCTCGACCGCCTGCGGCACGGTCATCTGGCCGCCGTTGAGCTGGGCACGGAACCCGGGGTCGGTGAGCACCACTCGCAGTACGTTGGCGAGGAGGTTGGCGGTGGATTCGAACGCGACGATCAGCACGACGCGCAGGTGCTGGCCGACCTCCTCGTCGGTGAGCCCCGCCGGGTGGTTGATCAGATGGCTGGTGAAGTCGTCCTCGGGTGCGGCACGGCGGCGGGCCGTGAGCCGCATCAGGGTTTCCATGATGTACGCGTTGCTGGCGATGGCGGTCTCGGTGCCCTTGAGCATGTCGCGGGCGGCCTGCACGAGCCGGTCGTTGTACTCCTCTGGCATGCCGAGGATCTCGCACATCACCGCCATCGGCAGGTGCTCGGCGAACTGACCGACCAGGTCGGCGCGGCCCTCCTCGCAGAACTGGTTGACGAGGTGCTGGGTCGCGCGGTTGATGTGGCGGCGGATGCCCCGGTGGTCGATGGTCGACATGGCGCCGGTGACCGCGCCGCGCAGCCGCAGGTGCTCGTCGCCCTCGGCGTGGCAGCAGATGGGCTGCCAGGCGAGGTGCGGCATGAGCGGGTGGTCCGGCTTGCATGTGCCGTCCTGCAGCGCGGTCCACAGCCGGGTGTCACGGCTGAACAGCGAGGGGCTGCTCACCATCTGCAGGTTCTCGCTGTGGCCGAGCGCCACCCAGATCGGCACGTCGTCGTGCAGCAGCGCGGGAGCCACTGCGCCGTGCTCGGCGCGCAGCTTCTCGTACACGGCTCCGAGGTCCTCGGCCTCGGGGCCGTACAGCCGTCGCAGGCCACCGAGGCCGATGCCGTGCGCGGGGCAGCCGGGGGGTGGGCCGACCATGGACTCGTCCGTACCGGTCGGGGAGAAGGGATCAAGCGTCACGATGATCGCTCCGAAGCAGAAGTGAATCCGGTGTACAGGAGGTGGTGGAGGCCCCCGGTCCGGTGGTTCGGACGGAGCCGCACCCCTGGGGGAGGTGGTGCGGATGGACGGGGGCGGGGCCGTACGGCTCGGGGACGGGACGGGGTGACGTACGGCCCTGCTGGATCGGTGCGTGGCTCATGTGGAGGCCTTCGCCCTGGCCAGCGCGTGCAGGAAGCGCAGCAGCGTCATCAGGACGTCCCGGCTGGAGGCCCGACGGCGTGCGTCGCAGTCGATGATCGGGATCTCCTCGGCCAGGTCGAGCGCGGCGCGCAGCTCGGCGATGGGGTAACGGGGCGCGTCCGGAAAGGAGTTGACGGCGACCACGAAGGGCACGCCGCGCTCCTCCAGGCGCCCTATGACGTCGAAGCTGACTTCGAGCCGCCGGGTGTCGATCAGTACGACCGCGCCCAGCGCGCCCTCGAACAGCCCGTTCCACAGGAACCAGAAGCGTTCCTGGCCGGGGGTGCCGAAAAGGTAGAGCACCAGCTGTTCGGTGATGCTGATGCGGCCGAAGTCCATGGCCACGGTGGTGGCCGTCTTGGACTCGGAGCCGTAGTTGTCGTCGACCCCGACGCCGGCCTGCGTCATGGTCTCCTCGGTGGTCAGCGGCCTGATCTCGCTGACCGAGCCGACCATCGTCGTCTTGCCGACTCCGAAGCCGCCCACGATCACGATCTTCACCGCGGCCTGGGCCGTGTGCGGCAGATGATCCTCTGTTCGTGGTCCGGGGATGGTGTCAGAGCCTTTGAAGTCCATGCATCACCGCTTCGAGAAGGGAACGGTCGGGGAGCGCCTGCCGGACGATCGGGGCGCGCGCCTGCACCAGTTCTGCCGTCAGCATCTCGGTCAGCAGTACGGTCACCACGCTGAACGGCAGACTCAGATAGGCCGAGAGCTCGGCCACCGAGAGGGGGGCCGTGCACAGCCGGAGCATCGCTGTCTGCTCCGGGGTGGCGGAAGGCGGCGGGTCGGCGCGCGCCACGATTAACGTGACCAGGTCGATGTCGGCGCGTTCCCCGTCCGGCCCGGCGACGACGTAGAGCCGCTCGGGGGCCTTCGTTTCACCCTCTTGGCCTTCCTTGGAGGGTGTCGGGGGAGGTTCTGCGGTTTCCTGACTGGGATATCGCCGTCGGCGTTGCGGAGGAGTCATACGGTCTGCCCGTTGCGCCGGGGCGGGCTGGTGAGATGGGCCCCGATGCGGACGACGAGATCGCGCATGCGGTTGCTCATCAGACCGGGTTCGGCGACCACGTCGGAGAGCACCGCGAGGTAGGCGTTGGCTCCGGCGGCCATCAGATAGAAGTAGCCGCCGTTGATCTCGATGATGACCAGCTTCATCCGGCCGTCGCTGCCCGGGATCTCATGGGCGACGGCGCCCGCCAGGCTCTGCAGTCCCGCGCAGGCCGCGGCGACGCGGTCGGCGGCGTCCGGATCGCCCCCGTAGCGAGCGATGCGCAGGCCGTCGGCGGAGAGCACCACGATCATCTCGATGCCCGGTACTCCGTCGGCGAGATCCTTGAGCATCCAGTCGAAGTTGGCTCGCTGCTGGATCACTTGTGGTCCCTCTCGTCGTCGGCCTCGATACGGGCCGGCTCGTTGGTCGGCTGGGTGAATGCGGTCGGGTCCGGGTCGCCCTTGAGGCCCTCCCAGAACGCCTCGACCCACAGCCCGGGTTCGGTTTCCTTGGTCTCCGGCTCCGGTTCGGGCACGGGCGCCGCCCAGGCGGGCCTGCTCGCCCGGGCCGCCCGCTCGGCCTCTTCGGCGGCGGCCTGTTCGGCGAGCCGCTGGCTGAGCGGGATCTTGACCCGGCTGCGGCGCTGCGGCAGACCGCCCGCGGTCCACTCGGTGACCTCGGGGATCTCGTCCTCCATGGACACGCCGGCCGGGATGCGCGGGCTGGTGGGACGCCGCCTCTTCGGTGCGCGCTTGGGACCTTCGAGCGCACCGAGTTCGAGCTTGGGCGCCGCGGTGGCGCCGATGCCGTGGGCGAGGCCGGGCGCCTCGTCGCCGGTCACCATCACGCGCGGAATGACGAGTACTGCGCGGACACCGCCGTACGCGGAGGCGCGCAGCGAGATCTGCATGTCGAACGCCTTGCACAGGCGGCCCACGACGGCCAGGCCGAGTCGCGGGGCGTCGCCGAGTTCCTGGAGGTCGACGCCGGCCTGGGCGCGCTCCAGCATGGTCTCGGCCTTGGCGCGGGCCTCCTCGCTGAGGCTGACGCCGGCGTCCTCGATCTCGATGGCGATGCCGGTCTGCACCTCGGTCGCGATGACATGCACCTTGGTCTGCGGCGGCGAGTAGCGCGTGGCGTTGTCGAGGAGTTCGGCGCAGGCGTGGATGACCGGCTCGACGGAGATGCCGCGGATGTTGACCTTGGCGATGTTGTCGAGCGAGATGCGCTTGTACTCCAGGATCCGGGACATGGCGCCGCGCAGCACGCTGTACAGCGGTACGGGCTGCGGCCACTGGCGTCCGGGGCGGCCGCCGCCGAGCACCGCGATGGAGTCGGCGAGGCGGCCGATCAGCGCGGTGCCGTGGTCGATGCGCAGCAGGTCGTCGAAGACCTCGGGGTTGCGGCCGTGGTCCTCCTCCATCTCCCGGAGTTCCTTGGCCTGTTGGTGCACGATCGCCTGGACGCGTCGGGCGATGTTGACGAAGGAGCGCGCCGAGGAGTCCCGCAGGGCTTCCTCGGTGTCGATGATGTCGAGCATCCGCCTGACCAACGCCACCTGGGCCTTGGGCAGATCGCGATAGGAGGGGTCGATGTCGCCGAGCAGACGGACCACGTCTCTGGGCGTGTGCCCGCCGCGCAGGTACTCGATGGCGGTGGGGACGATCTCGTGCGAGAGGCGGTGGACCTCCTGTTCATGGCCGGCGATACGCCGCTCCAGGTACGCACGGTGACGGGCGCTCTCCTCGTGCAGGGCGCGCAGGGCGCGGCCGCGGCGTACCGCTTCTGCCGTCGTCGCGATCACCAGGAGCGTGGCGACGGCGCCGCACCACACGACGGCCGCGCGGGCCGGCACGGCCACCAGGGCGACGGCGGCTCCGGTCGCTGCGGCCATCACTATGGCGGGCAGCAACAGCACGCGCGCGTAAGGAAGTTCACGGCGCCCGGGAGGGGATTGAACACTCACCATGTAGGCCCTCTGAAAAAGATCGGCTGGGTGTCTGGGGAGCTTGCAAGTGGGGTACGCATGGGACTGCGTTGGATCTTCGGTATTTTTGGGAACAAGCGCACGAATACACCTCAACTCGGTGCGCTGCGGGCGAGCTTAGTCCGACCGGATCATCGCCGTGTCATATTCAGCAAGCACCTGAAATGGGACCGGACCAAGGGGTACTCTCGGCTCCATTTACACACTCAGCGGCTGCTCGAACACGATGCGTCACGGCGTTCGGGCGTACGAAAAACACCCACTGTGACGAGTGAAGATCAGCTTCCGCGATGACCGGTCAGACGCCGGCGATCCGCAGCGCCGCGTCCGCCGTGGCCTCGGCGAACACCGACACGGGGCGCTCGGGGTCGGAGCGGTGCACGAGGATCACGCCCTCGATCAGACCGAACAACAGGTCCGTACGGAGATCGAGCTCGTTCTTGGCGAGCGCGCTCCCGGCGGCCGTACCCGCGAGCAACTGCCGGTAGGCGTCCTTGAGTTCGGCGCGCACGGCATGGAAGCCGGCGAACCGCTCGGCCCGCACCTCGGGCAGCAGATAGAGACCGCCGAGGTTGTGCGGGCCGCCGCACAACAGCTCCACGTCCGTCCGGCACAGCTCCCACAGCCGGCCCTCGGGCGGGGTCGCGTCGTCGGCGAGGAGCTGTCGGGCGTAGGCCAGCGAGGGCGTGACGGTGGACTCCAGCAGCTCGGCGAGGAGCTCCTCCTTGCCGGAGACGTAGTGGTACATGGAGGCCTGCCGCATACCCGCGCGCTCGGCGACCGCGCGGGTGGTGGTGGCCGCGTACCCACGGGTGGTGAACAACTCGGCGGCTGCCGCGAGCAGTTCGTCGCGCGGCTGCAGCCCGCTGTCCGGCCGTTGCGCGGCCCGCGGCCTGCCGACCCGGCGGCCGCCTCCTCCACCCGGCGTTCCCATGCGTTCGATCCTCGCACACGGCCGGGCAGGACGATCTCCCGTGGGCCCGCCGCAGATCCGCGGGCGACCCTGGGACGGTCTCCGGGCGAGCCCCGGTCGACATTCGGGCACCTCCGGGCGCCCCCCATCCGCCTCCAGGGTCCACGGGCGTCCCAGGCCCAGCGCCAAGATCCCCCAGCAACACCGGGCCCGCCTCCGGGATCCCCGGGCACCCGAGCCTCCGGCAACAACAGGCCCGCCTCCAGCATCCCCGGGCACCCGACCCCACCTCCGGGCAACCCCACCCACCGCCAGGGCCGGGCGACCAGGGCCCACCTCCGGAGACCCCGGGCAACACCCCGGCTCGCCTCCGGGCAACCCAGGCCCCACCGCTAGGGCCGGGCGACCCGGGCCCCGCCTCCGGGCGACCAGGCCCGCCGCCAGGCCCCCGAGCACACAAGCCCCCCGGGCCCCCAGGCAACACCAGGCCCGCCTCCAGCCGCTCCGCGCCCCCGGCCCACCGCCAAGCGGCCCCAGGAAACCCGCGGTCCCCGGGTGATCCACCGATGGCTCCCGTGAGGGCTCGGTAACCCGCCGGCAACGCGCGGGCAACGCCCGCGACCCGTCCGGCTCCTAATTTCTGTCGGGCGACAGAAACCACCTCGGAAGAGACCACACCGGAGCCGGAGGTCCCGCGATGGCGACAGCGACCACATACGGAGCCCGCGATCACGCACGCGCCCAGGAGGGCACACACGCCGAGGCCATGCCCGTCGTCCCGGCCGCCGCCTGGCCCGACCCGCCGTGCGCGGCGGGCCATCTCGTCTGGGCCGAGACGGTGGCGGGCGGCAACTACACCCACCGGGTGCTGGCCCGCGGCACGGAGCTGCGCCTGACAGACCTGAACGGCGACGCCTGCGCCCATCTGCTGCTGTTCGTGGCCGACCGGCCCTGGGAGCGGCTGAATGTCGCCGACACGGTGAAGGTCCAGTGGAACGCCTACCTCGGCGAGGGCCGGCTCCTCCTGTCCGACCAGGGGCGCGTGCTCGCGAGTGTCGTCACCGACACCTCCGGACGGCACGACGCGCTGTGCGGCACCTCCAGCCTCGTACGCAACACGCAGCGGTACGGCGACGGCACCCCGCAGTCCGCCTCCCCCGCGGGCCGCGAGCTGTTCAAGCTGGCGGCCGCGAAGAACGGCCTGCAGCCGCGCGACCTGCCGCCGTCTCTCTCGTTCTTCCAGGGCGTGGAGGTGCGTGAGGACGGCGCCCTGGACTTCACCGGCTCCACCGGCCCCGGCGGCAGCGTGACGCTCCGCGCCGAACAGGACGTCACCGTACTGATCGCCAATGTGCCGCACCCCGCCGACCCGCGCCCCGACTACGTCAGCACCCCGCTGGAGGTCCTCGCCTGGCGCGCCGCGCCGACCCCGCCGGGCGACCCGCTGTGGGAGGCCACGCCCGAGGGCCGCCGCGCCTTCCTCAACACCGTCGAATTCCTTGCCGCGAGGGGGCTCGCATGAGCACGAAGACCGTGGTTCCCGCCCGCGCCGCCTGGTCGTCCATGATCCGCACGGGCCAGACGCTGACCATCACCGACCTGCACGGCAACCAGGCCGTCGACTTCCTCGTCTACGACGCCCACGACACCTCGGTCCGCTACAGCGCCCCCGACACCATCCACGCCCAGGGGAACATCTTCCTGACCACGGGCAGCGTGCTGATGTCCAACGAGCACACCCCGCTGATGACGCTGACCGCCGACGACGTGGGCCGCCACGACACGGTCGGCGGCGCCTGCTCCAAGGAGTCGAACACCCTCCGCTACGGCCACCACACCTGGTCCCAGCACGCGTGCGTGGACAACTTCCTCGCGGAGGGCGCCAAACACGGCCTCGGCAAGCGCGACCTCGTCTCCAACATCAACTGGTACATGAACGTGCCCGTCGAGAAGGACGGCACGCTCGGCATCGTCGACGGTCTCTCGGCGCCGGGCCTGAAGCTGACCCTGCGCGCCGAGCGCGACGTCCTCGTCCTGGTCTCCAACTGCCCCCAGATCAACAACCCGTGCAACGGCTTCGAGCCGACGGCGGTGGAGATGACGATCGGGGAAGCCGGATGAGCTTCGACACGCTGCTGGTCGCCAACCGGGGCGAGATCGCGGTCCGGATCATCCGCACCGCCCGCGAACTCGGCCTGCGCACGGTCGCCGTCTACTCCGATCCGGACCGCTCCGCCCCCCACGTCCGGCTCGCCGACGAGGCGGTACGGCTCGGCCCGGCGCCCGCGAAGGAGTCGTATCTCGACGCCGATCTGGTGCTGAAGGCGGCCAAGGACACCGGCGCGGGCGCGATCCACCCCGGCTACGGCTTCCTCTCCGAGGACGCGGCCTTCGCGCGCCGCTGCGAGGACGCCGGGATCGTGTTCGTCGGCCCGACGCCCGAGCAACTGCAGCTGTTCGGCGCCAAGCACACGGCGCGAGCCGCGGCCGAGGCGGCGGGGGTGCCGCTGGCGCCGGGAACGGGCCTGCTGGCCTCTGTGGACGAGGCGCTCGCGCACGCCGCGGTGATCGGCTACCCGGTCATGCTCAAGGCGACCGGCGGTGGTGGCGGCATCGGTATGTCGGCATGTCGCTCCGCCGACGAACTGACCGACGCCTGGGAGCGGGTGCAGCGCGTCGCCGCCGCCTCCTTCTCCTCGGCCGGTGTCTTCCTGGAGCGGCTCGTCGAGCACGCCCGCCATGTCGAGGTGCAGGTCTTCGGCGACGGCGAGGGCCGGGTCGTCACCTTCGGCGACCGCGACTGCTCCCTCCAGCGCCGCAACCAGAAGGTACTGGAAGAGGCCCCCGCCCCCGGCCTCCCGGACCGCGTGCGCGAGCAACTCGCGGCAAGTGCAGGCGATTTGTGCGCGTCGGTCGGCTACCGCTCCGCCGGCACCGTCGAGTTCGTCTACGACGCCGCCCGCGAGGAGGCGTACTTCCTCGAGGTCAACACCCGCCTCCAGGTGGAACATCCGGTCACGGAGGAGATCTACGGCGTCGACCTCGTCGCCTGGATGCTGCGCCTGGCCCGCGGCGAGTCCGATGTCGTACGCGAACCGGGCGCACCCCGCGGCCACGCCGTGGAGGCCCGCCTCTACGCCGAGGACCCCTCGCGCGAACACCGGCCCAGCGCGGGCCTGTTGACCCGGGTCGAGTTCCCGCCGGGCGTCCGCGTCGACGGCTGGGTGGAGACCGGCACCGAGGTGACGACGTCGTACGACCCCATGCTCGCCAAGGTCATCGCCTACGGCCCCGACCGCGCCCACGCGCTCCGGCGACTGGACGAGGCGCTGGCCCGCACCCGCGTCGACGGCATCGAGACCAACCTGGGCCTGGTGCGGGCGGCGCTGGACCACCCCGACTTCAGGGCCGCAGGTCACTCCACGGCGACGCTGGCATCCGTGACCGACCCGACACCGCGCATCGAGGTCGTCTCCGGCGGCACCCTCACCACCGTGCAGGACTGGCCGGGCCGCACCGGCTACTGGCAGGTGGGTGTGCCGCCGTGCGGTCCGATGGACGACCTGTCCTTCCGGCTCGGCAACCGGGCGCTCGGCAACCAGGAGGGCGCCCCGGGCCTCGAATGCACACTCCAGGGGCCGTCGTTGAGGTTCACACACCCGACGACGGTGTGCGTGACCGGCGCTCCGGCGGCCGTGAGCGTCGACGGGACGGCGGTCCCCCAGTGGCAGCCGGTGACGGTGCCCGCAGGTGCCGTACTGGAGATCGGCGCGCCGGCACGGCACGGCCTGCGCACGTATGTGCTCTTCGCCGGCGGCCTGGAGGTACCGGCCTTCCTCGGCAGCGCGAGCACCTTCACTCTGGGCCGGTTCGGCGGGCACGGCGGCCGGGCGCTGCGCACGGGCGACGTCCTGCACGGCGGTACGGTCACCGACGGCGCCCCGGTGCCTCCCGCGGACCGCCCGTCCTTCACCGCCGAATGGCACATACGCGCGGTCGAAGGCCCCCATGCGGCACCGGAGTTCTTCACCGAGGACGACATCCGCGACTTCTACGCCGCCGGCTGGAAGGTGCACTTCAACTCGGCCCGCACGGGCGTACGACTGGTCGGCCCCAAGCCGCGCTGGGCGCGTACCGACGGCGGCGAGGCGGGTCTGCACCCGTCCAACATCCATGACACCCCGTACTCCGTCGGCGCCGTCGACTACACCGGCGACATGCCGGTCCTGCTGGGCCCGGACGGCCCGTCCCTGGGCGGGTTCGTCTGCCCGGCGACCGTTCTCAGCACCGAGCGCTGGAAGCTGGGCCAGCTGCGCCCGGGCGACACGGTGCGCTTCGCACCGGTGACCGTCGACGGCTCGCCCCGCCCGGTCATCGTGGACGGCGGCGTACTGGCCCGTGACGGCGACATCACCTACCGCCGCAGCGGCGACGACAACCTGCTGGTGGAATTCGGGCCCATGCAGCTCGACCTGGCGCTGCGCATGCGCGTCCACGCGCTGATGGAGGCAGTGGCCGATCAGGGCCCCGAGGGCATCACGGACCTCACACCGGGCATCCGCTCGCTACAGATCCAGACCGACCCGAGCCGCCTGCCCCAGCACGAACTCCTGACCGCCGTACGGCAGATCACCGCGACACTCCCGCCCACGGACGAACTCGTCGTCCCCTCCCGCACCGTTCACCTCCCCCTCTCCTGGGACGACCCCGCGACCCGCGAGGCCATCGCCCGCTACATGGCGGGCGTCCGCGACGACGCCCCCTGGTGCCCGTGGAACATCGAGTTCATCCGCCGCGTCAACGGCCTGGACTCGGTGAACGACGTGTACGACACGGTCTTCGACGCCGAGTACCTCGTACTCGGCCTGGGCGACGTGTACCTGGGCGCCCCGGTGGCCACCCCGCTCGACCCCCGCCACCGCCTGGTGACCACGAAGTACAACCCGGCGCGCACCTGGACCGCCGAGAACTCGGTCGGCATCGGCGGGGCCTACCTGTGCATCTACGGGATGGAGGGCCCGGGCGGCTACCAGTTCGTGGGCCGTACGACGCAGGTGTGGTCGGGGTGGCAGCAGCGCGGTGCGTTCGAGCCGGGCTCGCCCTGGCTGCTGCGCTTCTTCGACCGCATCCGGTGGTACCCGGTGGACGCGGACGAACTCCTCGCCCTGCGCGCCGACATCACCTCCGGCCGCTTCGTGCCGCGCATCGAGGAGGGCACCTTCTCGCTCGCGGAGTACCAAGCCTTTCTGGACGAGAACGCCGAGTCGATCGGTGAGTTCCGGGCCCGGCAGCAGAAGGCCTTCGCCGCGGAGCGCGATGCGTGGGAGGCCGCCGGAGAGTTCGCCCGGGCCGAGGCGGCGACCGCACCGGCGGCCTCTCCGGCCGAAGTGACCGTCCCGGCGGGCGGCCGTCTCGTGGAGGCCGAATTCGCGGCGTCCGTATGGCAGTTGAACGTGGAGCCGGGCGACGAGGTGAGCGCCGGACAGCCTCTCCTCGCCCTGGAGGCGATGAAGATGGAGTCCAGGGTGCACGCGCCGGTGGACGGCGTGGTGGCGGAGATCCTGGCAAGGCCGGGCGACCAGGTGGAGGCGGGGACGGCACTTGTCGTCCTGGCCCCGGCGGCGCACTGAACGACCCCGAGGAGCAAGAGATGTCCGCTGTGAACCGTGTCCGTGCCGCCTACGCCCGTATCGAGGCGGTGGACCGTCCCGAGATCTGGATCGACCTGCGCCCGCAGGCGGATGTGGAGGCAGAGGCCCGCGCGATCGACGCCCGCGTGGCGGCAGGCGACCGACTCCCGCTCGCCGGGCGCCTGTTCGCGGCGAAGGGCAACATCGACGTGGCCGGTCTGCCCACCACCGCGGGCTGCCCGGCGTACGCCTACGAGCCCGAGGCGGACGCGCCGGTCGTCGCCCGACTGCGCGCGGCGGGCGCGATCGTGCTGGGCACGACGAACCTGGACCAGTTCGCGACGGGCTTGGTGGGCACGCGCTCACCCCACGGCGCCGTGCGCAACGCCCATGACCCTTCCCGCATCAGCGGCGGCTCCAGCTCCGGCTCGGCCGTCGCCGTGGCCCTGGGCATCGTCGACCTCGCGCTGGGCACGGACACCGCGGGCTCGGGCCGGGTCCCGGCCGCGTTCAACGGCATCGTCGGCCTCAAGCCGACCAGAGGCCTGGTCCCGACCACAGGTGTGGTCCCCGCCTGCGCCTCCATCGACTGCGTGACGGTGTTCGCCCGCACCCTCCCGGAGGCCGAACAGGCGCTGTCCTTCATGACCTCCCCACCGGACCGCGAGCTCCCGCCGCTCCCCCAGCGCGCCCCCGGCCCATGGCGCATCGCCATCCCGCCACGTGAACAGCTCGGCGAACTGGACGACGGCTGGGCACAGGCGTACGACGCGGCGGTACGGCAACTCGAAGGCGCCGGGGCCGACATCCGCACCCTCGACCTGACCCCCTTCACCGAGGCTGCCGCGATGCTCTACGAAGGGGCGTTCGTCGCCGAGCGCTACACGGCAGTCGGCACCTTCGTCGACAAGGCGATCGCGGACGGCACCGCAGGCCTCGACCCGACCGTCGCCGGCATCATCATCCGCGCCCGCGACCTCCCGGCCCACCAGCTCTACGCCGACACCGACCGCCTGGCCACTCTCCGCTCCCGCGCCTTGACCGAACTGGCAGACGCGGACGCCCTGCTGCTGCCCACCACCCCGGGCCATCCGACCCTCGCCGAGGTGGCCGCCGACCCCCTGGGCGCCAACGCCCGCCTGGGCCGCTTCACCAACTCCACCAACCTCTTCGACCTGGCGGCGGCCGCCGTCCCGGCGGGCGAGGTGAACGGACTGCCGTTCGGCGTGATGCTGATCGGCCCGGCGTTCACGGACGACCGCCTGGCACGGATCGCCGCACTGCTCCAGCCGGACACCCAGGTGGCCGTGGTGGGCGCACACCTGACGGGCCAGCCCCTCAACCCCCAACTCCTCGCCCTGGGCGCCCGTTTGGACCGTACGACCACGACCGCCCCCGCCTACCGCCTGCACGCCCTGAGCACGACACCCCCCAAGCCGGGCCTCGTCCACGTGGGCGAGGGCGGCACAGCGATCGAGGCGGAGGTCTGGACCCTCCCCGCGGAGGGCCTGGGCCGCCTGCTGACAGCACTTCCCCGCCCGATGACCCTGGGCAGCGTGCAACTCGCGGACGGCACCCACGTCCCCGGCTTCCTGTGCGAACCGTCCGCCCTCACGGACGCCGAGGACATCACGTCGTACGGCGGCTGGCGGGCATATCTCAGCCGCTAGACGAAGACAGGCGTCAGCCCGGCGCACCCCCGCGGTCCCGCAAGCCGCGTACGGCGGGAAGGGGACGTGTCGGGGGGTGCCCGCCCGCAGCGGCGGGCGTCCACCCCCGAGCACAACCCCACCGGACAGCACCGCCCGACCGAGGACGGACACCCCCCGGCGCGGCCCCGACCCCCAACACACCCGCAGGCGCTACGCGCACCCCATCAAAGCCGCAGATGCGCCGCAGGCATCAGGGGCGCGAGGCTGTATCGACATGCGACTCCGTCGCGTGAGCGCGACCAGCCAGAGACGACACGCAGCCGCCCGACAACCTCACCCCACCGACGAGTAGGCCACAACCCCCCGCAGCAACAGATCAACCGCCTTGCGGGCGTTCTTCGCGACCGTGGAGCCCTCTCCTCCGGACACGGGAGCCGCCGCCGAAATCTGCCCCAAGACGTCGATCACCTGCTTGCACCACCGCACGAAGTCCCCGGCCGGCATCTCGGCCTCCCGCAGCACCTCGTCGAGACCCTTGCCGCTGGCCCACATGTACGCGGCCCAGGCGAACCCGAGGTCCGGCTCCCGCTGTCCCACGCCCTCGGTCTGCGTGATCCGGAAGTCCTCCTCCAGGGCGTCCAGCCGCCCCCAGATCCGCACCATCTCGCCCAGCGCGGCCTTCGCCTTGCCGGAGGGCAGCTTCGGCGCCATGGCGTCGTCACCCACCCGCGCCTCGTACACCAACGCCGAGACACAGGCTGCCAGTTCGGCAGGACCGAGCCCCTCCCACACCCCGGCCCGCAGGCACTCACTGGCCAGCAGATCGAGCTCGCCGTACAACCGCGCCAGCCGCTTCCCGTGCTCGGTGACCTCGTCGCCGCGCAGGTAGTCCAGCTCGGTCAACAGCGCCACGATCCGGTCAAACGTCCGCGCGATCGTGTTCGTGCGGCCCTCGATACGGCGCTCCAACTGCGAGGTGTCCCGCAGCAGCCGGTGGTACCGCTCCGCCCAACGCGCATGGTCCTCACGCTCGTTGCACCCATGGCAGGGATGCGCCCGAATCGCGGTCCGCAGCCGCGCGATCTCACGGTCGTCGGCCGCCTGAGACCGCTTCTTGCGGGCCCGCTCCGGCGGAATGTGCCCGGCCTTGGTGCGCAGCGCGGAAGCGAGGTCCCGACGCGACTGCGGCGACCGCGGGTTGAAGGACTTCGGAATCCGCATCCGCTCCAACGCCTCGACCGGCACCGGGAAGTCCATCGCAGCCAGCCGCTTGACCTGCCGTTCCGCAGTCAGCACCAGCGGCCTCGGCCCGTCATGGTGCTCAAAGCCACGATGCCCGTTCGACCGCCCGGCCGGCAGCCCCGGATCCAGCACCAGCGCCAGACCGGCGTACTTGCCCGTCGGCACATGGATGACGTCACCCGGCTTGAGCTTCTCCAGCGCGACGGCGGCCTCGGCACGCCGCTCGGACGCACCCTGCCGGGCCAGCTCGGTCTCCCGGTCCTTGAGCTCGCGGCGCAGCCGCGCGTACTCCTCGAAGTCGCCCAGGTGGCAGGTCATGGAGGCCTTGTAGCCCTCCAGTCCCTCCTCGTTGCGCTGCACCTGCCGGGAGATCCCGACGACCGACTTGTCGGCCTGGAACTGCGCGAACGAGGTCTCCAGCAGCTCACGCGACCGGTGCCGCCCGAACTGCTCCACCAGGTTGACCGCCATGTTGTACGACGGCTTGAAGCTGGACCGCAGCGGGTAGGTACGCGTGCCCGCCAGCCCGGCGAGGTGCTCGGGGCTCATCCCGCGCTGCCACAGGACGACGGCATGCCCCTCGACGTCGATACCCCGACGCCCCGCACGCCCCGTCAGCTGTGTGTACTCACCGGGTGTGATGTCGGCGTGCTGCTCGCCGTTCCACTTGACGAGCTTCTCCAACACCACCGAGCGGGCGGGCATGTTGATGCCGAGCGCGAGGGTCTCGGTGGCGAACACGGCCTTGACCAGCCCCCGCACGAACAGCTCCTCGACGACCTCCTTGAACGTCGGCAGCATGCCCGCGTGGTGGGCCGCGATACCGCGCTCCAGGCCCTCCAGCCACTCGTAGTATCCGAGGACGTGCAGGTCCTCGGTGGGGATGGCGGCGGTGCGCTCCTCGACGAGGGCGCGCACCTTCTCCCGCGCCTCGTCGTCGTTGAGCCGCAGCCCGGCGTACAGACACTGCTGTACGGCGGCCTCGCAGGCGGCACGGCTGAAGATGAAGGTGATGGCGGGCAGCAGCCCCTCGGCGTCGAGCCGCTCGATGACCTCGGGGCGCCCCGGGGTCCACACCCGCGAACGCTGTCTGCGCTCCCGCTCCCGGTCGGCCTCGCGCATCGCCCGGCCCCGTCTGCGGTCCTGGTACGACGGCCGCTGCGCCTCCATCCGGGCCAGACGCGTGAGGTCGGGGTTGACGGCCTTCTTGTGGCCCTCGCCCTCCTCGAACAGGTCGTACATCCGCCGCCCGGCGAGCACGTGCTGGAACAGCGGCACGGGCCGGTGTTCGGAGACGATCACCTCGGTGTCGCCGCGGACGGTGTCGAGCCAGTCGCCGAACTCCTCGGCGTTGGACACGGTCGCCGACAGTGACACGAGCGTGACCGACTCCGGAAGGTGGATGATCACCTCCTCCCACACAGCCCCCCGGAAGCGGTCGGAGAGGTAGTGCACCTCGTCCATGACCACGTATCCGAGGCCGAGGAGGGTCTGCGAGCCCGCGTACAGCATGTTCCGCAGGACCTCGGTGGTCATCACGACCACCGGGGCGTCGGGGTTGATGCTGTTGTCGCCGGTGAGCAGTCCGACCATGCCGTCCCCGTAACGACGGCACAGGTCGGCGTACTTCTGGTTCGACAGCGCCTTGATGGGTGTCGTGTAGAAGCACTTCTTGCCCTGCATCAGGGCGAGGTGGACGGCGAACTCGCCCACGATCGTCTTGCCGGAGCCGGTGGGCGCGGCAACCAGCACACCCTTGCCCGCTTGGAGCGCCTGGCAGGCCTCTATCTGGAACGGGTCGAGGCCGAAGTCGTACATCTCGCGGAAGGAGGCGAGCGCGGTGGCCTGCTCGGCAGCGCGCCTGCGAGCAGCCGCGTACCGCTCAGCCGGGGAGAGGTCCTCTGTCATCGTGCTTTCGAGCGTACCGGGCCGCACTGACAACAGGACGATCATTATCCGTTCCGGCCCCCTGGGGACTGTCCGCGCACAGCACAAGGGCCGGACGGTTCTTCCGTCCGGCCCTTGCTCATGCCGTTGCCTCGGGGTGGGGCTCAGGTGACGTCGTCGTAGCCGTTGACCCGCTCGGTGCTCGACTGCTCGGGCAGCGCCCGGCTGGCGGACACCGTCTCCACCTCGCCGATGTCCTCGGGGGTGAGGTCAAGGTCGGACGCCTCGTCGTCGGCGGGGCCCTCGGCCTCGCGCCGGGCCTTGCGCCGGTCGTTGAGCAGCGAGAACGCCGCCGCTCCGAAGTACAGGACCCAGATCGGCCCGGCCAGCGCCAGCATGGTCAGCGGGTCGGTACTGGGCGTGGCCACAGCCGCAAAGATCGTGATGCCCATGATCATGCCGCGCCACCAGCCGATCATCCGCTTCCCGCTGAGCACCCCGGTGAGGTTCAGCATCACCAGCAGCAGAGGTAGCTCGAAGGAGAGTCCGAAGACGAGCACCATGCGGACGATCAGGTCCAGCAGGTCGTCGAGCGGCAGCTGGTTGTCGAGATCCGCGGGCGAGAAGTCGAGGAGCACCTTCGCCATCGTCGGCAGCGTCTTGTACGCGAAGAAGGCGCCACCGAGGAAGAGCGGGACTCCCGTCCCGACGAACGCGTAGGCGTACTTCCGCTCGTGCTTGTGCAGTCCCGGGGCGACGAAGGCCCACAGCTGGTACAGCCAGATCGGCGACGCGAAGATCACGCCGGCCATCAGGGAAACCTTCAGGGCGAGCGTGAAGGGGGTCAGCAGGCCGTTCAGCACGATGCGGGCACAGGTGCCGCTGCGCTGTTGCGCCAGCTGAGACAGGGTGGACTTGCAACCCACCGAGTCCAGGATCGGGTTCGTGAAGAACTCGATGATGTTCTTGTAGTAGAAGGCAGCGACGATCGTGACGACGACGATCGCCAGCATCGCCTTCGCGAGCCGGTTGCGGAGCTCACGAAGGTGATCCACGAGCGGCATCCGCCCCTCGGGATCCTTCTCCTTCTTGCGGGCAGACTTGAGCAACCCACATCCTCATCTCGTGCGGCGGGCCGGGGGTGTCCGGCCCTGCTTCAGCGCTTGGTGGTGTCCGTCGGCTCGCTGACCGGACGCGAGCTGGTCACGTCGCCGGGGGCGGCCTGGATGGTGCGCTGAGCCGGGGGCTGCTCGTCGTTGGGCGGGCCGGCCGGGGTGGCCGTGCTGCTGCCCTCTTCCTTCATCGCCTTGGCCTCGCTCTTGAGGATGCGAGCGGACTTGCCGAGCGAGCGCGCCATGTCGGGAAGCTTCTTCGCGCCGAAAAGCAGGACGACGACGATGAGGATGAGAATGATCTCGGGGGCGCCGAGCCTTCCGAACATAAGTCTTTACCTTCTCACCGAGGCGGCTGGGGTGGGATGCTGTCCGGCCGGTCGGACAAGTGTCCGATCGACCGTGCTGGCAGCGATCGTAACGCTCAGGGGTAAACGTGAGGCAATCCCCGTGCGTACTCCCGGTCAGCGGTCCGGGCCTCGTTCTCCGGGCCGCGACCAGCAGCGTACCCGCCAGGGTGGCCCCGGTGACAGGTCGAAGTGACCCAAACCGCCTGGGGCACACCACTCACATGCCCCGCACAGCAGTACTCAGAGGGAGTCCACGGCGCGGGCGGTGCTCACGGCCGCCCGCTCGAGGTCCTCGGCGGCCTGGTTGATACGGCGCGCGGAGTCCGTGACCTGCCGGCCGAGGCGCTGTGCCTCGACGAACACCCGCACGGCGAACACCCCGAGCACGGCGAGACCCAGGAAACCCACAGCTACCGCGAACATCGGCCAGAACATGACGCCGAGCCTAGACGGTCCGCAAGGTCCTCACCCCGCCGCCGGTCAGCAGCTCGACGATCCGCTCCCCCGCCGGCTTGCGGACCGAGGCGCCGCAGTCGGGGCAGGTGAAGGAGTAGAAGGTGGAGCGGCTGGTGGCGCCGATCGCCAGGCGCAGGGCCGCGGCGGCGAGCTCGAAGCTGCCGCGGCAGTCCGGGCAGCCCGCCCTGAACGTCACCGGGGTCACGCTTCTCATCCCGGCGAAGGCGGCCGCCACCGACATGCCCCCCGCACCAGACACCGACGACTCGCTCAAAGCCCCTGCTCCTCTTCCCTAGGTCGATCGCCTCCGGGGCCCCGCGGCCGACGCCCCTTCCGGCTCACTCCCGCCTGCCGGACTACCCGTCCTGAACCGCATGCCCTTCGTGCGGGCCCTGCGCGTCGACGCCGTCGTACGCCGCCAGCGCCTCACGGGCCGCCCGGCGGGCGCTGTCGGCGAGCTCGGGCGGCGAGACGATCCGGCCGTCCCGCCCTAGCCGCAGCGCCAGCCGCCGCAGAGACGCCGGATCCGGGGTCCGCAGGGTGATACGCAGCCCACCGTCCGCAAGCTCATCCGCGCTGTCGTGCGGGTAGTACTCGGCGACCCAGCGGCCGCCCGGGCCGACCTCGACGACGACCTCCGGGTCCTCGGCGGCCGGTTGCACCAGCGCCTCCGACAGGTCCCGCAGCTCGATCTCCGGGGGTGCGGACGGCTCGTCCAGGATCCTGATCTCGGCGACCCGGTCGAGCCGGAAGGTACGGCGCGCCTCGGAGCGCCGGCACCACGCCTCCACGTACGTGTGCCCGACGCTGACCAGCCGGATGGGGTCGATCTCCCGCTCGGTGAGCTCGTCCCGCGCGGGCGAGTAGTAGCGGATCCACAGCCGGCGGCGCTCCGAGATCGCACGGTCGACGTCGGCGAAGACACCGCCCTCGGACTCGAAGGTCACCGACAGCCGGGAACTGGCGCCCGCCGCCTCACCGGCCGCGGCCTCCAGCTTGGCGTTGGCCCGCAGCAGCGCCTGCCGGTCGCTCTCCCGCAGCCCGGGCAGAGTGGACACCGCGCGGGCGGCCACCAGCAGCGCCGTCGCCTCGTCGGCGGCCAGCCGCAGCGGCTCCGCTGTTTCTTCGCCGAGGGCAGCAGGGTTGTGCCACCAGATGCGCTCGCCGTCGGTGTCGATGTCGAGCAGGTCGCCGCCGCGGAAGCTGGTGCCGCACATGGGCAGCACGTCCAGGTCGGAGACCAGCTCGTCCTCACTGATGCCGAAGGCGCGCGCGACGTCCTCCACGCGGGCCCCGGGACGCTCCTTCAGATACGTCACCAAGGAGAGCATCCGCCGGGTCTGGTCGATGGCGTTCACGGGCCTGACCGGTTTGCCTGCCACTGTCCTGCTCGCTCCCCCTCAGCCCTTGGCCACGGCACGCAGCCGGTCCACCACGTCCGCGCGCAGCTCGGCCGGCTCGAGGACCACCACGTCCGGCCCGAACTCCACCAGCCAGGCGTCCAGCCCGTGCCCGTACGGAATCTCCAACTCGTCCCAGCCGTCGCCGAGTTCCCGCACCGCGATGGCCTTCGCCCGAAGGGGGTACCCGGCGCCCGAGCGCAGCCGGATCAGGGCGGAGCGGTCGGCGGTCTCCCCGGCCCAGCTCGCCACGGTCTCCCGGACGGTGACGACATCGGGAATCTCAGCGGTGAACCGGCCGCTGCGGCTGCGCACCTTGCCGGTGATCCGCGACAGCCTGAAGACCCGCTCCGCGCCCCGGTCGCGGTCCCAGCCGGCCAGGTACCAGTGGCCACGCCAGCACTCCAGCGCCCACGGCTCCACATGCCGGGGCTCGGGATGGGCGGCGGTGGCCTTGCGGTAGTCGAAGACCACCGGACGGCGATCGCGGCAGGCCAGCATCAGCGGCTCGAACGCGACCTCGTGCACAGGGATACGGGGCTCCAGGGCGCCGTGCGCCTCATACGGGTCGACGTCCTCGGGCAGCCCCGCCGCGCGCAGCTTCTGCAGGGCGCCGCTGGCCGCACCCGCCAGCCGGGCCTGCTGCCACACCTTGGCGGCGAGACCGAGAGCGGCGGCCTCCTCGGCGTCGAGCGTGATGGGCGGCAGGCGGTTGCTGTCACGGCGGGCCAGATAGCCCACCTCGCCGTCGAGGTTCTCCACCGTCTCGATGACCAGGCCGAGTTCGCGCAGATCGTCCTTGTCCCGCTCGAACATCCGGCTGAAGGAGTCGTCACTGCCTGCTTCGAGGTAGGCCTCGATGGACTCCCGAAGCTCGCGCTTGCTGAGCGGCCGCCGCGTCCCGAGCAGACACAGCGCCAGGTTCATCAGCCGCTCCGCCTTGGCAATGGCCATCGACGCCCTTCGCCTCCCTATGGTGCTTACGGACGATGACCGTACCGCCCCCGGGTGGCGTGGCAAAAGCCGAGGGCCCATGCCCGAGCAGGCATGGGCCCCAGGTGATCGGGTCCGGTCGCGTCGGCGATCAGACCGCGACGAGGTCGACCACGAAGATCAGGGTCTCGCCCGGCTTGATCGCCGGGGTCGGGCTCTGGTTGCCGTAGGCGAGGTGGGCGGGGATGGTCAGCTGGCGACGGCCACCGACCTTCATGCCCTGCACGCCCTGGTCCCAGCCCTTGATGACCCGGCCGCCGCCGAGCGGGAAGCGGAACGGCGTCCCGCGGTTCCAGCTCGCGTCGAACTCCTCACCGGTGCTGAAGGCGACGCCCACGTAGTGGACGGTGACGGTCTGGCCCGCCTGCGCAACAGCGCCGTCGCCCTCCCAGATGTCCTTGATCTCGAGGTCCGCCGGGGGCTCGCCGCCCGGGAAGTCGATCTCGGGCTTCTCGATGCTCACGTCTCTAGCTCCTGCTTGTCTGCGGAAAGGCAACACGCACAGTCTTACATCACCGAGCCGTTACATCTTGGCCAGGATGTCGACCGAGAAGACCAGCACGGAGTCCTTCTTGATGCCGCTGTTCGGCGGCGGCCGGTCGCCGTAGCCCAGCTTCGGCGGGATGACGATGAGCACCCTGCTGCCCACCTTCTTGCCGGTCAGGCCCTCCCCCCAGCCCTTGACGACCTGCTGGATCCCGAAGGACTGCAGTGCCCCCCGGCTGTACGTCGAGTCGAACTCCTTGCCGGAGTCCCAGAACACGCCCTTGTACTGCACCAGCACCGTGTCCTGCGCACCGACCACGGGGCCGTCGCCCTCGATGACGTAGTTCGCCACCAGCTTGGTGGGAGCGGCCTTCTTGGGTACGTCGAGGGAAGGCGCCGCACCGTCGGTGTTGGTGCCGACCTTGGGCAGCGCCGCGTCCTTCTGCGCCACCTCCGTGCCCTTGGCGGAGCTCTTGGCGTTGAACGTGGCCTGCACGTCCACCACGAACACCAGCGTGTCGGTGCCCTTGATGCCCGCCTGCGCATTGCCCGAGGTGCCGTATCCCCAGGTGGGCGGGACGGCCATCTGGACGCGGCTGCCGGTCTTCTTGCCCGTCAGGCCGTACCGCCAGCCGTCGATGATGCTGCCCTCGGCGAGCTGGATGATCAGGGGCGTCTTGCGGTCGTAGGAGTTGTCGAAGACCTTCGCCGTGTTCCAGATCTGGCCGAGGTAATGCGCCTGCACATAGTCGTTCTCCGCGACCGTCTGACCGCCACCCGCGATGAGCGTCTTGACCGCGAGGTTCTTCGACGGATCGCCCGTGCCCTTGGCAACGGTCGGCTTCTCACCGAACTTCGTGCCCGCCGTGATCGCCGGCAGCGGTCCGTCGACGATCTTCGGCGGCGGCGCGGCGGACGTGGCCGATGCGGAGGGCGACGGACTCGCTTCGGCCTTGCTCGAGGCGGACTTGTCGTCACCGCATCCGGCGAGTGTGACCAGTCCTGCGGGTACGGCGATGAGAAGTGAGCGTCGGCGCACGGTAAAGGCCTCGTATCGGTCGATCTTGTGGATGGCGTGCGCGCAACTCTACGGCGTGAGAAGGGCGCCGTACGGGAAACGTACGGCGCCCGTGTTGCGTTCCGGCCTTTCACCGGAACGCATTGTTCACATAGCTCACATTCCTGCGATCAGCTTCTCCACCCGGTCGTCCACGGAACGGAACGGGTCCTTGCACAACACCGTGCGCTGCGCCTGGTCGTTGAGCTTCAGATGGACCCAGTCGACCGTGAAGTCCCGACGCTGTTCCTGGGCCCTGCGGATGAAGTCACCACGCAGCCGGGCCCGAGTGGTCTGCGGCGGAACGGACTTGCCCTCGAAGATCTTCAAGTCGTTGCAGATCCGCGCCGCTTGGCCCTTCCTCTCCAGCAGGTAGTAAAGGCCACGACGGCGGTGAATGTCGTGGTAGGCGAGGTCTATCTGCGCGACCCTCGGGTGCGACATCGTCATGTTGTGCTTGGCCCGGTACCGCTCGATGAGCTTGTACTTCATCACCCAGTCGATCTCGGTGCCGATCCGGTCGAGGTCCTCGGCCTCGATAGCGTCCAGCGTGCGGCCCCACAACTCCAGGACCTGCTCGACGGTGCCGGTGCGGATACCGCGGCGCTCGCAGAAGTCCACGGCCTTCTCGTAGTACTCGCGCTGCACCTCGAGGGCGGACGCCTCGCGGCCGCTGGCCAGACGCACCTTGCGCCGGCCCGTGATGTCATGGCTGACCTCACGGATCGCCCGGATCGGGTTCTCCAGGGTCAGGTCCCGCATCACCGTGCCCGCCTCGATCATGCGCAGCACCAGGTCGGTCGCCCCGACCTTGAGCAGCATGGTCGTCTCGGACATGTTCGAGTCGCCCACGATGACATGCAGACGGCGGTAGCGCTCGGCGTCCGCGTGCGGCTCGTCGCGGGTGTTGATGATGGGCCTCGATCGGGTCGTCGCCGAGGAGACGCCCTCCCAGATGTGCTCGGCCCGCTGGCTGACGCAGTACACCGCGCCCCGCGGAGTCTGCAGCACCTTGCCGGCACCGCACAGAAGCTGCCTCGTGACGAGGAACGGGATGAGAATGTCCGCGAGCCGGGAGAACTCCCCATGACGTGCGACGAGATAGTTCTCGTGGCAGCCGTAGGAGTTGCCCGCCGAGTCGGTGTTGTTCTTGAAGAGGTAGACGTCGCCCGCGATTCCCTCCTCGTGCAGGCGTCGTTCGGCGTCCACCAGGAGTCCTTCGAGAATGCGCTCGCCCGCTTTGTCGTGGGTGACCAGCTCGGTCACGTTGTCACATTCCGGTGTCGCGTATTCCGGATGTGAGCCCACGTCGAGATAGAGGCGGGCGCCGTTTCGCAGAAAGACATTGCTGCTGCGGCCCCATGACACGACACGGCGGAAGAGGTACCGCGCCACCTCGTCGGGAGACAGGCGCCGCTGTCCCCTGAACGTACACGTGACGCCGTACTCGTTCTCCAGCCCGAAAATGCGGCGGTCCATGACTGAACATTACGCCCGATCCCCTGAGCTGAAACGGGGTTCGACGGCACGGTTTGGATCATTTTCCGATGAAGCCGCAACCACCGCACTCCCCACGGGAGCTGCAAGGACCCGCCCGGTGGCCAGCAGAACCAGCAACGACACCGCCCCCGCGACACCCGGCACGGCGAAGCCCCACACCGCGCCGCCCCACTCGACAACCGGGCCCGCCAGGCCCGTTCCCACCGAGGAACCCACTGTGAACGTCGTCACAATCCACGAGAACGCCTCGGTGACCGTACCCCGCGGCGCATGCCGGTCGACCAGGACGAACGCACACGCGAGACACGGCGCAAGAAACAGCCCCGCAACCCCCGCGAGCACCGTCATCACCACCGGACCCGGCATCAGAGTGAGCGGCACATAACACACCGCCAGAAGCGCCACCAGCACCCGCAGTCGCCGCTCCGGCGCACCACTCCACTGCCGCGCACCGTACGCCGTACCGCCTACGAGCGCGCCCAGACCGATCGCCGCCATCAGCCAGCCGTACACCGCGTCCCCGCCGTGACCGTCGGCATACGCCACAGCCGCGACCGCGATGGAACCGAGCGCGATCCCCACCGCCAGGAACGCACCCAGCAGCACCAGCAGTCCCGGCGAGCGCAGCGCGCCCAGCCAGTGCGCCTCACGCGGCGCCGAACGCCACGCACGCGAAGGCGGCGACACGACCACCGACAGCGCACCCAGCACACCGACGACATTGACGAGCACCAGCGCCACCTGCGCCGACCACAGCGACACGCACAGCGTCACCAGCAACGGGCCGACGGTGAACATGACTTCCTGGGCGACGGCATCCATCGCATACGCCGTCTGGACCTGGCCCTCGCCGCGCAGCACCGACGACCACAGCGCCCGCAGCCCACCCTCCAGGGGAGGCGTGAACAGCCCGGCGAGCGCCACGCACGCGTACGCAAGCGCCGGCGGATCGATGCCGGCGAAGGCGAACCCGGACATCGCCACCGCGGAGCCGAGCGCGGCGGGCAGCTGGACCCGCGGCTGCCCGTACAGATCCACCAGCCGCCCCAGCAGCGGCTGCCCCACGGCATTGGCGACGCCGTACACCGCCGCGAGCCCACCCGCCAGGCTGTACGTTCCGCCCTCCGCCCGCACGAACAGCACGACGGCGATCGCGGCGACCGCGCACGGCAGCCGGCCCACGAGCGTGCCCGCGAGCAGACGCGCGGCGTGCCGAGTCCTGAGGATCTCCACGTACCCCGCAGCCATGTCCGCTTCCCCTCACCCGGACCCACGCCCGAAGTTTTACGTATAACGTCCGCTCCCATACGTACCATGTGCGCTGTTCACGAGTCCAGACGAAGGAGCAGGCCCACGGTGGCACCCGGCAGCACCCGACCCACCAGCCGCGACGTCGCCCAGGCCGCCGGCGTCTCCCAGGCCGCGGTCTCCCTCGTACTCGGCGACAAATGGCGCGGCCGCGTCTCGGCAACGACCGCCGAACGCGTACGAGAAGCCGCCCGCGACCTCGGCTACCGGCCCAACCTCGCCGCCCGCAACCTCCGCCTCGGCCGCACCCGCACCGTCCTCCTCGTCGTCCCGGCACTGACGACGGAGTTCTTCGCGGGCGTCTACACCGGCGCGGCCCGGGTGGCCGCCGACCACGGCTTCGGCGTCGTCCTCTACCCCTCCCCCGAAGGCATCGGCCCCGCCCGCGACCCCTTCGCCTCCGCCCAGGCCGCCCTCGACGGCGTCATCGCCTCCTCCATGGCCGCCGACGCCCTCACCGCCATCCGCGGCGACCAGCTCCCCCTGGTCATGCTCGACAGCGACCCGCAGGGCAGTCTGGGCGCGGCCACGGTCAACCTCGACATCGCGGATGGCGTCAGGCAGATCGCCGAGCACCTGCTGGGCCAGGGCCACCGCCACTTCCTGCACCTGGCGGCGGACGTGGCCTCCTGGACCTTCGAGGTACGCGCACGGGAACTGGCCGCACGGGTCGGTGCAGTCCCGGGCACCTCGGTACGGACGGTTCGGGCACCGATCTCCATCGAAGGCGCCCTGACAGCCGCCGAAGCAGCCCTCTCCGCCCCCGGCCCCCGACCCACCGCCCTGGTCTGCGACGACGACAAACTCGCCGCCGGCGCCTACAAAGCAGCCCGTCGCCTCGGCCTGCACATCCCCGACGACCTCTCCGTCACCGGCCTCGACGACCTCGCCCTCGCCACCGCCCTCGACCCCGAACTCACGACCGTCCGCCTGGACGCCGAACTCTTCGGCGAGCGCGGCATGAAGGCCCTGCTGGCGGTCCTGGACGGGCGCGTGCCCGAGGCGGGCGACATCCCCGTCGAACTGGTCGTACGAGGCTCGACAGCACCGCCTGGCCCCTCCTGAACGCCCTGTGCCCCGGCCGCATCGACGACCGGGGCACACAGGAGCGGGATGGGGTGAGGCGGCCTACTGGCCTACTCCTCGTCCGAGCCCTCCTCCGAGCTGCTCTCGGCTTCGGTGGACGCTCCGCCAACCTCCAGGAGCCGAGACAGCTGACGACCCACGATCCGCTTGAACTTCCTCGCCTGCGGCCGCGTACGGTCCAGCACCGCGACCTCCAGACGCTCGGCGGGAATCTCCCGCTGCGTGCCGTTCGTGTCACGGGACAGCGCCTGCACGGCCAGCTTCAGCCCCTCAGCCAGGGACATGCCCTCACGGTGCTGCTGATCGAGATAGGTACTGATCTGCTCAGAATTGCCACCGACCGCAACAGAACCGTGCTCGTCCACGATCGACCCGTCATGCGGCAACCGATAGATCTGGTCACCCTCGGGCGTCTCACCGACCTCGGCAACGACCAGCTCCACCTCGTACGGCTTCTCGGCCGCGCTGGAGAAGATCGTGCCCAGCGTCTGGGCGTACACGTTGGCAAGACCGCGGGCAGTCACGTCATCACGGTCATAGGTGTAACCACGAAGATCGGCGTACCGCACACCGCCGATCCGCAGATTCTCGTACTCGTTGTACTTGCCGGCGGCCGCAAAACCGATCCGGTCATAGATCTCGCTGAACTTGTGCAGCGCACGGGACGGGTTCTCGCCGACGAACACGATGCCGTCGGCATACTGCAACACGACCAGGCTGCGACCACGGGCGATGCCCTTGCGGGCGTACTCCGCCCGGTCGGCCATGGCCTGCTGGGGTGAGACATAGAACGGCGTCGACACCGGTTATCCGTCCCTTTCTGTCGAAGTCACGCGATCACCTTCGTAAGAGCCGGTCACCCGACTACAGCAGCGCGGCCCGCGGACCGTCGGGCTGCTCCAGCCGCCGCTCCAGAATCGAACGGGCGATCTCGGAGGACTCATCCTCCGTCAGCCGACGGAAACCGTCCTCGGTGATCACAGTCACGATCGGATAGATCCGGCGGGCGACATCGGGACCACCGGTCGCCGAGTCGTCATCAGCCGCGTCGTACAACGCCTGCACCACGAGCGTGGTGGCCTCGGCCTCGGTCAGGCCGTCATGGAAGAGCTTCTTCATGGCACCGCGCGCGAAGATCGAACCGGAGCCCGTGGCCGCATACCCGTGCTCCTCGGAACGGCCACCCGTCACGTCATAGGAGAAGATGCGCCCCTTCCCGCGGTCCACGTCATAACCGGCGAAGAGGGGAACCACGGCCAGACCCTGCATGGCCATGCCCAAGTTGGAACGAATCATGGTCGACAGCCGGTTCGCCTTGCCCTCCAGCGAGAGCTGCGCCCCCTCGACCTTCTCGAAGTGCTCCAGCTCCAGCTGGAACAGCTTGACCATCTCGACGGCGAGGCCCGCCGTACCGGCGATACCGACGGCGGAGTACTCATCGGCCGGGAACACCTTCTCGATGTCCCGCTGCGCGATGACGTTGCCCATCGTGGCGCGACGGTCACCGGCCAGCACCACACCACCCGGGAACGTCACGGCCACGATGGTCGTGCCGTGCGGCGCCTCGATGACGCCCTGCGTCGGGGGCAGCTGCCGGTTGCCCGGCAGCATCTCCGGCTGGTGCTCGGACAGGAAGTCCATGAAGGACGACGACCCAGGCGTCAGGAAGGCAGCTGGTAGACGCCCGGTGCTACGAGTGTTGGCTTCCACGCGATTCCTTCCACGTAAGCAGCAGCCCGCCTTATGGCATCGGGCCGATCCTTGAACTGCCCCAGTGCGGCATTGCAGCTGAAGCACAGTACGCCTCGGACCCTACCCGTCTTGTGGCAGTGATCCACATGCTCGGGCACAGCCGCCAAACATATGCAGCAGACGCCTCCTTGAGAGGCGATCAACTCGTCACGCTCGGCTTCGGTGATGCCGTACTTGCGCCTCAGATGGTCTTGTCGCCCACGCTCGGCCCGGCATGCCTTGCAGCGCGTGGAGAGGCCATCTGACGCCGTCGCGTTGCGATGCCATTCGCTGTGAGGCTTGACCTCGCCGCACGTCCGGCAGAGCTTATGGCCGGCCGGGACATCCACGTGTTCCCGGACCGACTTCCCCATGGCCTCCCGGCGACGCCGGTAGTGCGCGGCGCTGTACTCCGCCACGCACTCCCGGCAGTGCACCTGAAGGCCGTCTCGCCGATTCTTATCCCTCGCGAACGCAGCCAGTGGCAGGTCTCGCTCGCACTTCCTGCATTCCTTCGCGTTCGGGTCGCCGGTCACACCCATCCCCCGCAGGCTTCGATTCGAAGGCTAGATGCTCAATTGACCTTTACTGGCCACCTTTTTGCACGAAGGACCTCACGAAATCCTCGGCGTTCTCCTCGAGTACGTCATCGATTTCGTCCAGGACGGAGTCCACGTCATCGCTGAGCTTCTCCTGGCGCTCCTTGAGGTCCTCGGAGGCCTGCGCATCCTGCGCCTGCTCCTCGACCTCCTCCGTGGAGCGCGTCGCCTTCTGCTGGCCGCCGCCGGTGTCCTTGGTCGCCATAACCCCTCACCCCGCTCGGTTCGACGTTCTTGATCAGACCCTACAAGCAGGGTCCGACATCGGCCCCGCAGTTGCTACAACGTACGGGGGCCACCTCGATGATTCCCGGACGTCGGGTTTTCCACCCTGCCGGGACGGGACGGTCCCGTGCGCTCCCTCAGCCGCCGGACAGCACCCTGACCAGGTCTTCCGCCGTGCGGCAGCGGTCCAGGAGTTCCTTGACGTGATTTCGCGTTCCGCGAAGCGGTTCCAGGGTTGGGACGCGTTGGAGTGAGTCCCGGCCCGGGAGGTCGAAGATCACGGAGTCCCAGGAGGCCGCGGCGACGTCGTCCGCGTACTGCTCCAGGCAGCGGCCGCGGAAGTAGGCGCGGGTGTCCTCCGGCGGCTTCGTACGGGCCCTCTCGACCTCGTTCTCGTCCAGGAGGCGCTTCATGCGGCCGCGGGCCGCGAGACGGTTGTAGAGGCCCTTTTCGGGGCGTACGTCGGCGTACTGGAGGTCGAGGAGGTGGAGCTTCGCGGCGTCCCAGTCGAGGCCGTCGCGGCGCCGGTAGCCCTCCATGAGTTCACGCTTGGCGACCCAGTCGAGTTCGCCGGCGAGGCTCATGGGGTCGTTCTCCAGGCGGTTGAGGGTGTCCTCCCAGCGGGCGAGGACGTCCTTGGTCTGGTCGTCGGCGTCCGCGCCGAAGCGTTCCTCGACGTATTTGCGGGAGAGCTCGAAGTACTCCATCTGGAGCTGGACGGCGGTGAGCGTGCGGCCGCTGCGGAGGGTGACGAGGCGCTTGAGCGTGGGGTCGTGGGAGACCTGGTGGAGGGTGCGGACGGGCTGGTCCACGGCGAGGTCGACGGCGATGAAGCCGTCTTCGATCATGGACAGGACGAGCGCTGTCGTGCCCAGTTTGAGGTAGGTGGAGATCTCCGAGAGGTTGGCGTCGCCGATGATCACGTGCAGGCGGCGGTACTTCTCGGCGTCGGCGTGCGGTTCGTCGCGGGTGTTGATGATGGGGCGCTTGAGGGTGGTTTCGAGGCCGACCTCGACCTCGAAGTAGTCGGCGCGCTGGCTGAGCTGGAAGCCGTGCTCGTGGCCGTCCTGGCCGATGCCGACGCGGCCTGCTCCGGTGACGACCTGGCGGGAGACGAAGAAGGGCGTGAGGTGGCGCACGATGTCCGAGAAGGGGGTTTCCCGCTTCATCAGGTAGTTCTCGTGTGTGCCGTAGGAGGCGCCCTTGTTGTCGGTGTTGTTCTTGTAGAGGTGGATCGGCTGGGCGCCGGGGAGGGCGGCGGCGCGTTCGGCGGCCTCGGCCATGATGCGTTCGCCGGCTTTGTCCCAGAGGACCGCGTCGCGGGGGTTGGTGACCTCGGGGGCGCTGTATTCGGGGTGTGCGTGGTCGACGTAGAGTCGTGCGCCGTTGGTGAGGATCACGTTGGCGAGGCCGATGTCCTCGTCGGTGAGCTGGCTGGCGTCGGCGGCCTCGCGGGCGAGGTCGAAGCCTCGCGCGTCGCGCAGCGGGTTCTCCTCCTCGAAGTCCCAGCGGGCCCGGCGGGCCCGGTGCATCGCCGCCGCGTAGGCGTTGACGATCTGGGACGAGGTGAGCATGGCATTGGCGTTGGGGTGGCCGGGGACGGAGATGCCGTACTCCGTCTCGATTCCCATTACTCGCCGTACGGTCATGCGGCCCTCCTTGCCCGGCGGCGCCCTCGGTCGGGGACGCTGCTCAAGTACCGCTGGCGCTCCGGTGCGTGTGCGGTGCCCGTCCCCGCACTGCGCGACTCGGCGGTACCGAAGAGCCTAGAACGGCTTTGCGCTGGTGGGGAGATCATTTGCGTCATTGCCTTGCGCGCCTCTTGTTGCGGTCTTGGCCTGAAAAACAGTCGACTGCGGGTACCCGGTGAGGGCACCCGCAGCCGCCCTGTTTTTTACAGGTACTGACCGGTGTTCGCCACCGTGTCGATGGAGCGTCCGGTGTCGGCGCCCTGCTTTCCGGTGATGAGGGTGCGGATGTAGACGATCCGTTCGCCCTTCTTTCCGGAGATTCGGGCCCAGTCGTCCGGGTTGGTGGTGTTGGGGAGGTCTTCGTTCTCCTTGAACTCGTCCACGCATGCCTGGAGGAGGTGGGAGACGCGGAGGCCCTTCTGGTTGTGGTCGAGGAAGTCCTTGATCGCCATTTTCTTGGCGCGGCCGACGATGTTTTCGATCATGGCGCCGGAGTTGAAGTCCTTGAAGTAGAGGACTTCCTTGTCGCCGTTGGCGTAGGTGACTTCCAGGAAGCGGTTTTCCTCGGATTCCGCGTACATGTGCTCGACGGCCGTCTGGATCATGCTTTCGACGGTGGTCGTCTTGCTGCCGCCGTGTTCGCCGAGGTCGTCGGCGTGCAGGGGGAGGCGTTCGGTGAGGTACTTGCCGAAGATGTCCTTGGCGGCTTCGGCGTCGGGGCGCTCGATCTTGATTTTCACATCGAGGCGGCCGGGGCGCAGGATGGCGGGGTCGATCATGTCCTCGCGGTTGGAGGCGCCGATCACGACCACGTTCTGCAGGCCCTCCACGCCGTCGATCTCGGCGAGCAGCTGGGGGACGATGGTGTTCTCCACGTCCGAGCTGACGCCGGAGCCACGGGTGCGGAAGAGGGATTCCATCTCGTCGAAGAAGACGATGACGGGTGTGCCCTCGCTGGCCTTTTCCCGAGCACGCTGGAAGACGAGGCGGATCTGCCGCTCGGTCTCGCCGACGTACTTGTTGAGGAGCTCGGGGCCCTTGATGTTGAGGAAGAAGCTCTTGCCGGCGGCCTGGCCGGTCACTTCGGCGACCTTCTTGGCCAGCGAGTTGGCGACGGCCTTGGCGATGAGCGTCTTTCCGCATCCGGGGGGCCCGTACAGCAGGACGCCCTTGGGCGGCCGCAGTTCGTGCTCCTTGAACAGGTCCGGGTAGAGGTACGGGAGCTCGACGGCGTCGCGGATGGCCTCGATCTGGCCGCCGAGTCCGCCGATCTGCTCGTAACCGATGTCGGGAACCTCTTCGAGGACGAGTTCCTCGACTTCGCTCTTCGGAACGATCTCGTAGACATAGCCGGATCGGGGTTCGAGCAGCAGGGCGTCACCGGGGCGGATGTTCACGTCCAGCAGTGGCTCGGCGAGCCGTACCACCCGCTCCTCATCGGTGTGCCCGAGCACCAGGGCGCGTTCGCCGTCCTCGAGGATCTCCTTGAGGGTGACGATGTCCCCGACGCGCTCGAACTCCATGGCCTCGACCACGTTGAGCGCTTCGTTGAGCATTACTTCCTGGCCGCGCCGCAGGTCTTCGAGGTCGACGCTGGGGCTGACGTTCACGCGGAGTTTGCGGCCTCCGGTGAAGATGTCGGCCGTGCCGTCCTCGTTCGCCGTGAGGAAGACTCCGAAGCCGGCCGGCGGCTGTGCGAGCCGGTCGACTTCTTCCTTGAGGGCCACGATCTGGTCGCGGGCCTCGCGGAGCGTGTTGGCGAGTCGCTCGTTCTGGGCGGACACGCCGGCCAGGTTGGTCTGCAGCTCGACGATCCGCTCTTCGAGAATCCTCGTGTGTCGCGGAGAGTCGGCGAGCTTGCGTCGCAGGACGGCGATCTCCTGCTCAAGGTAGGCAATCTGCCCGGCCGGGTCGTCGGACCCTCGTCCCGGGCGGATGCCGCGGTTCATGTCGTCGTCGTGGGCTGCCACGGTCCTCACCTCCTCCAAGGGGAGCTGGACGCTTCCAGACCCTACCTGGGTGGGTGTCGATTGAAACCCCTAGATCACAAAGACGGTAGGGGCGTGTCCGATCTTGCCCCTTGCGCCGTTCCTCACGCCAGGGGAATACCCATTCAGCAACCTTCGAAAGCAGGCAGTAATCGGCGATGAGGTGTTCAACACCCATCGGTGTCGAGCCTAGTTGTAAACGCCGCGCACCTGCGAACAGGAGCGCGGTGGCTTGGTGCATGGCGCGCGGCGGGTCGTGGGGCTGCGCCGTGCGCCGCCGGTGGGGTGCGGTCGCCAGGACAGGCTCGTACAGCGTTTTTCGGCCATGCATGGCTTGCGCGCCGGGCCGGAGGGCTCGCTTCAGTCGGTGTGGTCTACGTCTCGCGCATCACGCAGGGACCGCCGACGCCCCGGACGGTCGTGGCGGTCGAGAGGATCAACCCTCAGGCGAAGAGGTGTTCGAGGTGCGCGGTCAGACGATACCTGCGCGGGCGTTGATTGAAAGCCGGAATACCCGGCGAACATGATGGGGAAGCCTCCGGAGGTAGGGTCGAAGCGGTCAACACCCGTCAGAGCCGGCCCGGTTTTCGGGGGCTCGACAGCCGAACGGCAGGAGACATGAGCGTGCAGCAGGAGGTCGTGACCGGCGGCGAGGAGCTGGAGGTCTGGATCGACCAGGACCTGTGTACCGGCGACGGCATCTGTGCCCAGTACGCGCCGGAGGTGTTCGAGTTGGACATCGACGGTCTGGCCTATGTGAAGGGCTCGGACGACGAGCTGCTGCAGGCTCAGGGCGCCACGACGCCTGTGCCGCTGCCGCTTCTCATGGATGTGGTGGACTCCGCCAAGGAGTGTCCGGGCGACTGCATCCATGTGCGTCGGGTTTCGGACAAGGTCGAGGTCTACGGCCCCGACGCCGAGTGACCCGGCGGACACGAGCCGTCATGGTTGTCTGTTTTCTCACACGCGCCGGTGGCCCGCGTCAGACGCTGTGCGTCCCGGCGGGTGTGGAGCGCTTGAACGCGCCGTTCTTCCACTGCCACATGGCGCTCTGCGTCACGTCCGGGCAGCAGCGGGGCACGTCGTCGGACGAGTAGCCGAGCAGGGTCGCCGCGACGGCTCCGTCGCGTACGGCGAAGTCGCTGACGGTGTCGCCGGTCTTCGGGTCGAGCAGGGTCGCGACCACGCGCGGCCTGCCGCTGTCCGCGGCGCGGGTGAGGACGTACACGCCGTCGGGCGGGGTGCCCATGGGGGCGTCGCAGTGCACGACGGCCACGGTTTCGGGGTTTCCGTCGCCGTCGAGGTCCCCGGTGGCCTTCTTCTGTACGACTGCTTTGACCGGGCCGCAGGCGAGGGGGAACTGGACTCCCGTGGTGCTGGGTGCGGTCGCCGTGCGGGCGGTGCCGGCCCGGGCTTCGGGCGTCTGGGCTGCTGTCGCGGAGTTGGGCTGCAGGAGCGAGGAGAGGGCCATGACGCCTGAGACGGCTGTGGCGGTGGCGACCCAGTGGATGGGGCGGGTGTGCGTGTGTGCCAGTTCCGGGACGGCGGGTTGCTGCACTAGGAGTGTCTCCTGTGAGGGCTGTGCCGGTGGGGGTGGCCTGCATCGTGCCACACGTCACAGTGCGGGGGAACGGCGGGGTGTTCGGTTCCTCGAATGAATGGCGCCGGGTTTGTTCGGTTTGACGCGTGGTGTCAACAGAAGGGCGCTGCGGTCGAGTTGCGGATGATGTCCGGGAACTCGGCCGCAGCGCCCTTTCGTTGGGTGCGGTGTGCGGCCGCGTCAGCGGCCGCCTCCGTCGGCGTTGGGGCCGGCGTAGTCCTCGCCGTAGGCGCCCTTGGCGGGGCGGCGGCGGCGCATGGGGGGCTCGACGCCGTCGGCGAGGCGGCGGGCGGTGAGCAGGAAGCCGGTGTGGCCGATCATCCGGTGGTCCGGGCGGACGGCGAGGCCCTCGATGTGCCAGTTGCGGATCATCGTCTCCCAGGCGGTCGGCTCGTTGAAGGAGCCGATCTCGCGGATGGACTCGACGGTCCGGGCGAGCTGGGTGGTGGTGGCGACGTAGCAGCAGAGGATGCCGCCGGGGACGAGCGCCTTGGAGACGGCTTCCAGGCATTCCCAGGGGGCGAGCATGTCGAGGATGACGCGGTCGACGTCCGTGTCGCTCAGGTTGTCCTGGAGGTCGCCGACGGTGAGCTGCCAGGCGGGGTGGGGGCCGCCGAAGTAGCGCTCCACGTTCTGCTGGGCGATCTCGGCGAAGTCCTCGCGGCGCTCGTAGCTGTGCAGCATGCCCTGGTCGCCGATGGCGCGCAGCAGGAAGCTGCTGAGCGAGCCGGAGCCGACGCCGGCCTCGACGACGCGCGCGCCGGGGAAGATGTCGGCGAAGGCGAGGATCTGCCCGGCGTCCTTGGGGTAGACGACGGCAGCGCCGCGGGGCATGGACAGGACGTAGTCGGGGAGCAGGGGGCGCAGCGCGAGGTAGGCGACGTTCCCGGTGGTGCGGACAACGCTGCCCTCGGGAGCGCCGATCAGTTCGTCGTGCGGGAAGGAACCCTTGTGGGTGTGGAAGTTCTTCCCGTCCTCGAGCGTGAACGTGTAGTGGCGGCCCTTGGGGTCGGTCAGCTGAACCTGGTCCCCGACCTTGAAGGGCCCGCGCCTGCGGGCGGCACCGGTCGGTTCGGACATGTGAACAGCCTACCGGGGTTTGCGGGGGCCGCCGACCACTAGGACGAGGGCCTGGCCATGGCCTTCACGAAGGCGCGCTCGACGTCGGCGGCGGACAGGACGCCGTAGATCTCGCCGGTCTCCTCGACCACCAGGTATTCGGTGGCGGGGGTGGCGCGAAGGACGTCGAGGAGGTCCTCGCCGGCGAGTTCCGCGGAGACGCGCATGCCGTCGGTGAGGTCCTGGGCGAGGCCGCTGACCGCGACCCAGGGGCGGCGGTGCTCGGGTACGCCGACGATGGCGGCCTCGCGGACGAGGGAGAGCGGGTTGCCGTCGGGGTCGACGACGACGAGTGCGCGGGCGCCGGCGGCATTCGCGCGGCGCAGGGCCTCGGACAGGGGGGTGTCGGTCTCGACGGGGACGGCGCGGCGGGTGAGGTTGCGGGCGCGCAGTTCCGGCAGGTGTTCCCTGAGGCGGGCCATGCGGAGGCTGTTGCCGGCGCCGGTCCAGATGATGGCGGCGAGGATGGCAGCGAGCAGGGCGTCGGTGACGGTGTCCATGCCGACGCTGTCCTCGGCGGTGGTGCCGAGGGCGCCGGACTGGGTGAGCAGGGGGAGGCCGATGAGGACGGAGACGGCGAGGGCGCGGCCGACCCAGGCGGCGGCGATGGTGCCGCTCATGGGCCTGCCGGTGATCTTCCAGACGACGGCGCGGAGCATGCGGCCGCCGTCGAGAGGCAGGCCGGGCAGGAGGTTGAAGCCGGCCACGATGAGGTTGGAGATCATCAGGCCGGCGAGCAGGACGCCGGGGACGGTGCCGGGCTCGACGGGCAGCAGGGCGACGTAGAAGAGGCCGGCGAGGACGAGGGAGAAGAGAGGGCCGACGAAGGCGAGGACGAATTCGCGGCCGGGGGTCTCGGCCTCTTTCTCGATCTCGGAGACGCCGCCGAAGAACTGGAGCTGGATGCGGCGCACGGGGAGTTTGAAGCGGAGGGCGGCGACGGTGTGGGCGAGTTCGTGGACGAGTACGGAGGCGTAGAAGGCGACGGCGAAGAAGAGGGAGACGAGGTAACGGGCGGCGCCGAGTTCGGGCAGGACGCGGTCGAGCTGGCCGCCGAAGACCCAGGTGATCAGGGCGGCGACGAGGAACCAGCTGGGGGCCACGTACACGGGCACGCCGAAGGGGCGGCCCATGAGGAGGCCGCCGCCGGGTTCCCGGGGGCGCTTGGGCGGACGGTTCTTGGCGGTGCCGGAGTGGGCGAAGGGGCGCTCGTCCGCCGGGTGGTGCGCGGCGGGGCCGTCCGTGGGGCTCGTTTCGGGGGCGGGCGCGTCGTCTGCGGTGGGCCGGTTCTCGTGCTCGCCGGTGGCCGGGGGGTCGGTGCCGTTGTCCGGTGCGGGGCTGTCCTCGGCGGGCGTCGGGGGCTGTTGGTCGGCCGGGGTGGGCACGGGGGCGGCCGGGGTCGCTGACCCTGCGTGGTGCTCGGCCGGCTCGTCGGTGCCGGACCGCGGCTGCCCGCTCCCGCGGCTCTCGTCCACGATGTCCCCTCGTTCGAAGCGTCTTCCGCGCCTGCCGGGCGGAAGGGTCTCGGGTCGATGGTATGCGGCCGTCGGGAGGCGTTCCGCCCCGGCACCCCCTCTCTTTCCCCAGGCGTCACAGCTGTGACGGCCGCGGGCGGGTCACTGTCAGTGGCGGGCCGTATGGTCTGGGGCATGGAGACGAGTGCGGAGGGCGGGGCGGAGGCCCCCAGCAGCGATGTGGCGCAGGCTGATGCGCCGGTGGCGGTGGCGGCAGCGGCGCCACCGGTCGACACGGCGGGCACGAGCCCGCGCGTCGCCATAGCGCCCGCCAGTCTGTCGCCCTCGCGGGCCAGTGACTTCATGCAGTGCCCTCTGCTCTACCGGTTCCGCGTCATCGACCGGCTGCCCGAGAAGCCGAGCGAGGCGGCGACCCGGGGCACGCTGGTGCATGCGGTGCTGGAACGGCTCTTCGACGCCCCGGCCGCGGAGCGGACGGCGCCGAAGGCCAAGTCCCTGATCCCCGGGCAGTGGGACCGGCTGCGGGAGAGCCGGCCGGAAGTGGTGGAGCTGTTCGAGGACGATCCGCAGGGCGAGCGGCTGGCGCGCTGGCTGGGCGAGGCGGAGCAGCTCGTCGAGCGCTGGTTCACGCTGGAGGACCCGACCCGGCTGGAGCCGGCCGAGCGGGAGCTGTTCGTGCAGGCCGAGCTGGACTCGGGGCTGATGCTGCGCGGGATCATCGACCGGGTCGACGTGGCGCCCACGGGTGAGGTGCGGATCGTCGACTACAAGACGGGCAAGGCGCCGCGGCCTGAGTACGCCGAAGGGGCGCTGTTCCAGATGAAGTTCTACGCCCTGGTGGTGTGGCGTCTGAAGAACGTGGTGCCGAGGCGGCTGCAGCTCGTGTATCTCGGCAGCGGGGACGTCTTGACCTACGACCCGGTCCTCGCCGACCTGGAGCGTGTCGAGCGCAAGCTGCTCGCCCTGTGGGAGGCGATCCGGCAGGCGACGGAGTCGGGCGACTGGCGCCCACGGCCGACCAAGCTGTGCGGCTGGTGCGACCACCAGGCGCACTGCCCGGAATTCGGCGGGACTCCCCCGCCGTATCCGCTGCCGGTCAGAGCCGGCGAGTAGCCCGCCAGTCGCCCCAAAGGCGGGACCGGCGGGGCGGCATGTCCGGCGGTGCCGCGGCTGTGACGGCGGCTCCCCGGCGAGCCGCGGCGCCGACCACTCGGCCTTGCCCTCGCCGAGAGCGCCGGTCTGCTCGGGCGCGCCGTTCGAGGCGACCCGAGGCGTGCGGCGCCGCCGGGGAGGGCGGGTTTGTCCGCCTGCTCGGAGGGCGGCCGAGTCCGCGGACGTCCCGCAGGGCAGAATGGGGCCGGACTACCGAAGGAGACTTACGTGGCCATCCGCGTCCTACTGGTCGACGACCAGCCGCTGCTGCGTACCGGCTTCCGGATGATCCTGGAGGCCGAGCAGGACATCGCGGTCGTCGGCGAGGCCGGAGACGGCCTCCAGGCTCTCGACCAGGTGCGGGCGCTGCAGCCCGATGTGGTCCTGATGGACATCCGTATGCCCCGCATGGACGGGGTGGAGGCGACCCGGCAGATCACCGGGCCCGGGCGGGACGGCCCGGCGAAGGTGCTGGTGCTGACCACGTTCGACCTCGACGAGTACGTGGTGGAGGCGCTGCGGGCGGGTGCCAGTGGCTTTCTGCTGAAGGACGCGCCGGCGAACGAGCTGGTGCAGGCGATCCGGGTGGTGGCCGGCGGTGAGGCCATGCTGGCGCCGAGCATCACCCGGCGGCTGCTCGACAAGTACGCCACGCATCTGCCCTCCGGGGACGAGCCGGTGCCGGACACGCTGCACACGCTGACCGAGCGCGAGGTGGAGGTGCTGAAGCTGGTGGCCCGCGGGCTGTCCAACGCGGAGATCGCCGCCGATCTGTTCGTCAGCGAGACCACCGTCAAGACGCACGTCGGGCACGTGCTGACGAAGCTGGGGCTGCGTGACCGGGTGCAGGCCGCGGTGTACGCGTACGAGAGCGGGCTGGTGCGGCCCGGCGCGCAGTAGCGGCAGCTGTACGACACGAAGGGCGCCCTCTCGCGCAGAGAGGGCGCCCTTTCGTCTTCGTAGGGCCGTCGCTCAGTCCTTGCTGAGTTCCCAGAAGCGGAAGACCGTCGAGGCGTCGAGGCAGTACTCGAGGCCGTAGACGTTCTGGCGGGTGACCGCGTACTGCTTGGCCTGCCAGACCGGGAGGACGGGCAGCTGGTCGGCGACGATGTCCTGCAGCCTGCCGTAGTCGTTGTCGGTCGCGGCGCGGTCGCTCTCGGCGGCGGTGCGCGGGATGAGGGTGCCGGTGATCGTGCTGTTGCTGTAGTTGTTGCTCAGCACGTTGCCCTTGCCGAAGAAGGGGGCCGTGAAGTTGTCGGCGTCCGGGTAGTCGGGCACCCAGCCCTTCACGTACACGCCGTACTTGCCCTTGGCGATGTCCTTCTCGTACTGGTCGAAGGCGACGGACTTGACGTCGGCGGCGAAGAGGCCGCTGGCGTTCAGCTGCCCCGCGATCGCCTTCAGCTCCTGGTCGGTTGCCGGGCCGTAGCGGGAGGGGGTGGACCAGAGGGTCAGCTTGACCTTGCCGGTGATACCCTCGTTCCTCAGGGCTGCGGCGGCCTTGGCCCGTGAGGGGCTGGCGCCGTAGGTGTCGAAGAAGGCCGTGTTGTGGCCGGCGATGCCCGCCGGGATGATCGAGTACAGCGGGGTGGCCGTGCCCTGGTAGACATCCTTGATGAGGGCGTCGCGGTCGAGCAGGTAGGCGATGGCCTTGCGCACGCCGAGCTTTCCGGCGACCCGGTCCTTCATGTTGAAGACCAGGTGCTGGACCTCGGCGCTGCTGCCCTCGACGACCTCGGCCTTGGAGCTGTTGTCGGCGTTCTGGATGTCGGCGATGTCGCCCGCGCCAAGACCCCGGTAGGCGATGTCGACCGTGCCGTCGAGCAGCGCCGTCTTCAGGGCGGAGGAGTCGCCGTGGAAGAACTTCAGCGTCACGCCGGAGTTCTTCGTCTTCGCGGTGCCCTTGTAGTTCTCGTTGACCGAGAAGACGGCCTTGTCGTCGCCGAACGAGTCCAGCTTGTACGGGCCGGAGCCGACCGCCTTGCCGTCCTTGCGCAGCCCGCTCGCCTCGTACTGGGTGTGGTCGACGATGGAGCCGGCGCCGGAGGCGATCTTGCTCGGGAAAGTGGCGTCGGGCACCTTCAGCCGGAAGCGGACGGTCTTGGCGTCCGGCGCCTCGACCTTGTCCAGCATGGGGAACATGATCGCCGGACCGGCCGCGTCGTTGATCTTGAGCATGCGGTCGAAGGAGAACTTGACGTCCTCGGAGGTGAGCGGGTCACCGTTGCTGAACTTGAGGCCGTCCTTGAGCGTGCACTCGTAGACCTTGGTGGACGCGTCGGTGAAGGTGCACGACTTGGCGGCTTCCGGCTCGGGCTCCGTGCCTCCGTCGGGGAAGCTGAGCAGCGACTGGAAGACGTTGTTGAACAACAGCCACGAACCCGGGTCGTAACCGGAGGCGGGGTCGGTCGCCAGGACGGCGTCCGACATCCCCATGACGATGGACGAGCCGGTCCCCCCGGAATCTGAGCTTCCTGTTCCGCAGCCGGTCAACAGGCCGGAGGCCAGCCCCGCCACTACGGGCAGGACCGGCCACTGGTTACGCATGTTCACTGCTTGTGCCTTCTCGTCGGGTTCGGAACCCCGGGGCCACACTCCCCGGGCCCCGGGGACGAGAGAGATCAGCCGCTCACGCCACGGCCGAGCTCCCACAGCTGAAGGGTCGAGGAGGAGTTGAGCGCGTACGCGGTCCCCGTGACGTCGCCGCGGGCGGCGACGTACTGCTTGCCCTGCCACAGGGGCAGGATCGGGACGTCGTCGGCGACGGTGTCCTGGATCTCGGTCAGGTTGGAGGACGCTGCGAGGCGGTCGGCCTCGCGGCGGGATGCCGGGATCAGCGTGTTGATGATCTTGCTGTTGCGGTAGGGCAACTTGAGGAAGTTGTCCGTGTCGAGGAACGGCGCGAGGTAGTTGTCGGCGTCCGGGAAGTCCGGGAACCAGCCCATGCCCCAGACGTCGTACTTGCCCTTGCGCTCGGCCGGGACGAAGGTCGACCAGGGGGAGCCCTGGATGTCGACGTCGAACAGTCCGCTGTCGTTGAGCTGCTTCTGAAGGACCTCGAACTCCTTCTTGGTGGCCGAGCCGTAGTGGTCGGTCGTGTAGTGCAGCGTCAGCTTGACGGGGGTGCTGATGTTGGCGGCGGTCAGCAGGGCCTTGGCCTTGGTGGTGCTGGGGTCGCCGTACTTGTTGAAGAACGAGTTGGAGTGGCCGGTGATGCTCGCCGGGACCAGCGAGTACAGCGGCTCGGCCTGGGTGCCGTACACCTTGGCAACGAGCTCACCGCGGTTGACCAGCTGGGCCATCGCCTGGCGGACGGCCTTGGCCTTCACCGTCGGCGCGTTGGTGTTGAAGGCGAGGTAGCGGATCTCCAGACCCGACATCTCGACCAGGTCCTCGTTGCTGTCCGTGCCGGCGGACAGCTTCTGGATCTGCTCCGGTGCCATGGTGCGGGTCATGACGTCGAGGTCGCCCTTGTCGAGCGCCTTGCCCATCGCGTCGGCGTCCGCGTAGGAGATCATGTCGACCTTGGAGTTCTTCACCGTCAGCGTCCCCTTGTAGTTGGGGTTCTTGGTGAACGTGGCCTTGACGATCTCGTCGTTCTTGACGTCGGCGGAGAGGGTGTACGGGCCGGATCCGTCGACGTCGAAGCCGTCGCGCAGCTTGTTCTTCTCGTAGTCGTCGGGGTTGATGATGCCCGCGACCGGAGTGGACAGCTTGTACGGGAAGGTGGCGTCCGCGGTCTTGAGGTGGAAGATGACCTGGTTGTCGCCCTGCGTCTCGACGGTGTCGATGGTGTTCAGCAGGGCGGAGACGCCGGAGTCGGCCTTGATGGCGCGGGCGCGGTCGATGGAGTACTTCACATCGGCCGCGGTGATCTTGTCGCCGTTGGAGAACTTCAGGCCCTCGCGCAGGGTGCAGGCGTAGCGCTCGTTGCCGGAGTCGGTGAAACCGCAGCTCTGCGCGGCCTCGGGCACGGGGTCGCCCTCACCCTTCGGCTGGATCATCAGGGTCTGCACGGTCTGGCGCAGGATGTTCCAGGTGCCGACGTCGTACGCGTACGCCGGATCGAGCGGCGCGGGTGCGTCCTTCGTGGCGGTGAACCGGTCCGTGGTGCCGACGGCGATGGCGTCCCCGCTGCTGCCGCTGCCGTTGGAACTGCCGCAGGCGGCGAGCACGGGTGCGAGCAGGCCGACCACGGCCGGCAGCACCAGAGTCTTGCGGTTCATGCTCGTGTTTCTCCAGAGCTGTTCAGGTCCGTGTATCCGACATGCAGGGGTGTCGCGGCGGATCACGGGGGTAGAGGGGATGGTTCTCGCAACGAGATTAGTCCGCACCAGCACGGCGGCTCGCAGTCACCGGAGTTGAGCCCCCATCACGCAGCGGAACCGGTCGCGGACAGACCGAAAAACCGGCCGGGGAAGGATTCGTGCAGCGTTCCATCAATCGGGACACAAGGGCACGTCCTCGCACCCCGAAAAGGGGCGAAGAGCACAGCCTGGACGACCTGTCGAGGCCCGGGTGAGTGGGGAACCTCACATTCCAAACGGCAGAGATCGCTCCCGGAATTCGACCATCCCCCGCCCTTCGAATTTGCTCGGACACCTGCGCTGGGAATTCATGTCCTATCACCCTTGCACGCTGGGTGAACGCTCAGCGCATTTCCGTCATCAAGTACCGATCAGTGGATGATCAGAGGGTGATCAGTCCGCGCAGAAATGCCAGGTCGACGTCTTCGAGAGAGGTGACGACGGTGCGCCGGTCGGCGGGAGCGATCGGGGCGACGGAGGGCACCGCCACCACATGGCAGCCCGCGGCCTCGGCCGACGCGACACCGGTCGCGGTGTCCTCGACGACCGCGCATCTGGCCGGCTCCACGCCGAGTCCGGCGGCCGCGGTCAGATACGGGTCGGGGTGCGGCTTGGTGCGCGGCACCTCGTCTCCCGCCACCGACAGGGCGAAGTGCTGGGGGCCCAACGAGGTGAGCACGCGGTCGATGATGCGCCGGTGGGAGGCGGAGACCAGGGCGGTGGGGATCTCGTACTCGGAGAGCTCGGCTAGCAGCCTGGCGGCGCCCGGCATCAGCGGCAGGGCGCGGTCGATGCGCTCCTCGAAGCCCTGGTTGAGCAGCACCGTGAGCTCGGCGAGGGTGATGTCGGCGCCGGTGGCCTCGATCAGGAACCCCGCGCTGCGGGTCATGGGACCGCCGACCACGACATGACGCCAGGTGTCGTCCAGGGTGTGGCCGAGGCCGGCGAAGACCTCGACCTCGACGTCCCACCAGAAGCCCTCGGTGTCCACGAGGGTTCCGTCCATGTCGAGGAGCACGGCCTGCAGGGCTGAGCCTTCGGCCGTACGGGTTCCGAGCGCGGGGACCGTACTGGTCATCCGGGCGCACCTCCTTGAGGGGCGAGCAGGCCGGTTCCCGCGCGGGGAACCGGCCTGCAGTGGACCGACCAGTGTACGTCGGTCGCGGCCGAAGCGCCTCGTTTATCCGACGTGGTCCGGGGCACACCGTGTATACCGCCGGGGGCCGCTGCGACGTGCGCCGATGTGCCGGCGGACGTCTTTTCGGCGGCCTTCTCAGCGGGCGTTGAAGTACTTCGCCTCGGGGTGGTGGATCACGATCGCGTCGGTGGACTGCTCGGGGTGCAGCTGGAACTCCTCGGAGAGGTGGACGCCGATGCGCTCCGGCTGCAGCAGGTCGGCGATCTTGGCGCGGTCCTCCAGGTCGGGGCAGGCGCCGTAGCCGAGGGAGAAACGGGCGCCGCGGTACTTCAGGGCGAACATGTCCTCGATCTCGCTCGGGTCCTCGCCTGCGAAGCCCAGCTCCGAACGCACGCGGGCGTGCCAGTACTCGGCGAGCGCCTCCGCCAACTGGACGGACAGACCGTGCAGTTCGAGGTAGTCGCGGTAGGCGTTGGCCTCGAACATACGGGCCGTCTCCTCACCGATCCGCGAGCCGACGGTGACGACCTGCAGGCCGACGACGTCGGTCTCCCCCGCCTCCTCCGGGCGGAAGAAGTCCGCCAGGCACAGCCGGCGCCCGCGGCGCTGGCGCGGGAAGGTGAAGCGGGTGCGCTCGTTGCCCTGTTCGTCCAGGATGATCAGGTCGTCGTCCTTGGAGACGCACGGGAAGTAGCCGTAGACCACGGCGGCTTCCAGCAGGTTGTCGGTCTGCAGCCGGTCCAGCAGACCGCGCAGCCGCGGCCGGCCGTCGGTCTCGACGAGCTCCTCGTACGTCGGTCCCTCACCGGTGCGGGCCTGCTTGAGGCCCCACTGGCCCTTGAACAGGGCGCCCTCGTCCAGCCAGGACGCGTACTCCTTGAGCTGGATGCCCCTGATGACGCGGGTGCCCCAGAACGGCGGGGCGGGGACGGGGTTGTCGGTGGCGACATCCGAGCGGACGTGGCCCTCCTGCGGGCGCTCCTCCACCGCGACGGCCGTAGTCGCCCGCACCCGGCGCTGCTTGAGCTCGGGCAGTTTCGCGCCGGGCACGCCGCGCTTGACGCCGATCAGCGCGTCCATCAGGCGCAGGCCCTCGAACGCGTCGCGGGCGTAGCGGACCTCGCCCTCGTAGATCTCGTGCAGGTCCTGCTCGACATAGGCGCGGGTGAGGGCCGCGCCGCCGAGGATGACCGGGAAGTCGGCCGCGAGGCCGCGCTGGTTGAGCTCCTCCAGGTTCTCCTTCATGATCACCGTGGATTTGACCAGCAGCCCGGACATGCCGATGACGTCGGCTTTGTGCTCGGCGGCGGCGTCCAGGATCGCGGAGACCGGCTGCTTGATGCCGAGGTTGACCACGTTGTAGCCGTTGTTGGACAGGATGATGTCGACGAGGTTCTTGCCGATGTCGTGCACGTCGCCGCGCACCGTGGCCAGCACGATGGTGCCCTTGCCGGCCTCGTCGCCCTCGACCTTCTCCATGTGCGGTTCCAGGTGGGCGACCGCGGTCTTCATGACCTCCGCGGACTGCAGCACGAACGGCAGCTGCATCTGGCCCGAGCCGAACAGCTCGCCGACGACCTTCATGCCGTCCAGGAGGGTGTCGTTGACGATGTCCAGGGCGGGGCGCTCCTGGAGGGCGTCGTCGAGGTCGGCCTCCAGGCCGTTGCGCTCGCCGTCGATGATGCGCCGCTTGAGGCGCTCCTCCAGCGGCAGGGCCGCCAGCTCCTCGGCCTTGCCGGCCTTCAGCGACTTCGCGGTGGCGCCCTCGAACAGGGCCATCAGCTTCTGCAGCGGGTCGTAGCCCTCGGCGCGCCGGTCGTAGATCAGGTCGAGAGCGGTCTGCACTTCCTCCTCGCTGAACCGGGCGATCGGCAGGATCTTCGAGGCGTGCACGATCGCCGAGTCCAGGCCCGCCTTCACACACTCGTCCAGGAAGACGGAGTTGAGCAGGATCCGCGCGGCCGGGTTGAGGCCGAAGGAGATGTTCGACAGGCCCAGCGTGGTCTGCACGTCCGGGTGGCGGCGCTTGAGCTCGCGGATCGCCTCGATGGTGGCGATGCCGTCCCCCCTCGACTCCTCCTGGCCGGTACAGATGGTGAA